>JADGNS010001037.1 GCA_017883355.1 Candidatus Solibacter sp. | reverse complement strand
CGAAACTGCGCTTGCCGTTTTCGATCTTCTGCTCAAACCACGCCAACCCGTAGCCGTGATCCGAGCCCATGACGATGTCGTTTAAGCCATCGCCGTTGAAGTCGTAGACGAGAATGGGCAATCCCGCGCCGCCGCCTCTTCCCGGCGCCGAGCCGTACGACCCGAACTGGTAGTCGGGATGCCAGATCCAGGGCTGTTCTGTCGGGCGCGGCGGGGCTTCGAACCAGCCGCTGGTAGTGACCACGTCGTCGCGGCCATCCCCGTTGATGTCGCCGGTACCGCTTCCATGGCTTACACCGACATTTTCGGGCCCCAGCGTGTGCTCTTTGAACCACGGAGCCTGGTTCAGGTGTTCGAACCAGATCAGGCCGCGGCCCGGCTTACGGGCGAAGTAGTTGACCAGCACATCTTTGCCGTCGTGGCCGGCGAGATTCCCGATGACCATTCCTTCGAGCCCGTCGGCCTGGAGAAGGGTATGGGACTGCCACTTCACCCCAGGCTTGCCCGGGTTCTCATACCAGAAAATCCCCTGCTTGAGCATCCAACCGGAACTGAGCACGTCGGGACGGCCGTCGTTGTTGACATCCATCGTGCCTTCGTAGTTATCGTCGACATCCGGACCGTTGGTGGCCGCGCCGTCGCGATAGTCCGCGTGTTTGGTCCAGTTCGGGGCGGTGTAGTAATTCCGTCCGGCGGCGATATCGAGCTTGCCATCGCCATCGATGTCCAAAATCGACGAGCACTCGGCAAACGGACCGAACCAATAGGTATGCTTCGCGGGGTCGTGGACCGGGCCATCGATTTTCACTGGCACGAAGACCAGTTCCTTGGGTGACTCGTCCACTGCATCGGCAGGCGGACTGCCGGCCGAAAGCAACATCACACAACAAACGCCGAGAGGAATGCCAAGCGGCAGGATCATCCGGTAGATCATCGGTGCGGCCCTCATTGCGGTGTCATGACGGAGGCGCCTAAACGCCGTTTGCATTCGTCCAGCATTTCCGCGGTACGGGTAGCGCCCGACCGGGATACGCCGATCGCCCGCACTTCCAGCAACGCATCCAACGTGCGCACGCCGCCGGCCGCTTTGACACGAATGTGAGGCGGCGAGTGTTTGCGCATGAGCTTCAGGTCGGCAATCGTCGAGCCCCCTGTGCCATAGCCCGTGGAAGTCTTGACGAAATCCGCACCGACTTCGGCGCAGATCTCGCACAGCCTGATTTTGTGGGAGTCCTGCAGGTAGCAGTTTTCGAAGATCACCTTCACGATGCCGCCGCCGGCGTGGGTCACGTCGACCACTGCCCGGATATCTTCGCGAACGCAGTCCCAGTCCTGGCTGAGCACTTTTCCGATATTCACGACCATGTCCAACTCGGCGCCGCCGTCTCGCAGCGCCGCTTCGGCTTCCGCCACTTTCACGGCCGTTGTATTGCCGCCATGCGGAAACCCCAGGACTGTGCTGGCGGCCACGGTGCTACCGGCCAGCAGTTCGGCACACCTCTTAAGGAAGTATGGTTTGACGCATGCCGAGGCCACGTCATACTGGCGGGCCAGGCGGCAACCGGCTTCCAACTCCTCGTCGGTCAGGCTCGGGTTGAGCAGGGAATGGTCGATCATCTTCGCGATATCGAGATAGCTATATTCCATATTGATTAGCCTACTTATGCAAGGGCAGCGGAATCGCCCGCCCGGTCTGAATGGACATCTTGGCCGCCTCCAGCACTTCCTGCACGGACACGTGCAGGTCCAGCGCCGAAGGGCCGTCCATCGGTTGTTTGTTGCGGATCCGGTCCACCATGTAAGCGATCGGTTCGGAGCGTTCCGGCGGCAGCGGTGTGATTGCCAGAGGCTCGCCCTGCTGCGCTCCGCGCCCTCCGCCGCCTGATGCCGGCGCCCCCGGCCTGCGGATGCTGTTTCCTACGATGCTGCCTTTCGTGCCGTAGATTTCGTTCCCGAGGCGCTGCGCCGGCGGAAAGTCCCAGCTCGCCTCGAGAATCGCCAGACCGTCCTTGTAGTTCAGGATGATTGTGGCGTTATCTTCGACCCTGGGAAATGTCCCCGGCTTCATGTGCTGCGCGGTAGCATACACGCTTTCGGGCATTCCCTTCAGACCTACGCTCCAGAGCGCCAGGTAGCATCCGAAATCCATCAGCGCGCCGCCGCCGTTCTGCACCGGATCGGCAAGCCAGGCGGCGAATGAGGACGTCTTCGGATCGCCCGGCCCACCGCTCCCCTGCATCCCGTGCAGACGCCATACCGGACCGATCTCGCCGGCATCGATCGCAGCCTTGGCCGCATATTGCGCTGCCTGCCAGGTAGAGCCGTAGTTGGTCAGGACCAGGATCTTGTGCTTGCGCGCCAACGCCTGAATCTCCAGCGCCTCGTCGAGCGTGGCCGCGAGGGGTTTCTCCATAATTACGTGGATGCCCCTGGGTGCACAGTATCGGACGACATCCACGTGTCCGTTGGTAGGAGTGAACGCCCACACGATATCCGGTTTGGTCTGGTCGATCATCTTCTTCCAGTCGGCGAAGATGAGCGACGCCGGCACCCCCGGGCGGGTCACGTTCTGCGTTTGCGGAATCACGTCCTCGCGCGTCGCGCGGTCGATCAATTCCGGCAGCGTTTCGGAAACGCCTACGAGCTTGACCTTGTCTCCCTTCAACATAGTCCCCAGATGCAGCCATACGTGCGCGTGCAGCATGCTGACCACGGCGATCTTATATTCCTGCGCCATCCCCGGCAATGCCAGGAAACACAGTAGAGCCACGATGCGTTTCATGCGGATTCTCTCCTTGCCTGTTCTGTCATC
>JADGNS010000111.1 GCA_017883355.1 Candidatus Solibacter sp. | reverse complement strand
TACCGACGCGCTGCTGACACTGGGCGTTCTCCCGCTTTTCCTACTGGGTGCGGTGCCCCTCGAACTCGCGCCGGGGTTCTGGACAAATATGGTGGTATCCGCGTCGCTCGCCGTCGCCAGCAACGTGCTGTTGGTCTATGCGCTGCAATCGGCGGACCTCTCGGTACTCGGCCCGATCAACGCCTACAAGTCGGTGATCAGCCTGGTGCTGGGTGTGTTCCTGTTGGGCGAGGTTCCGGCGCCGATGGGCGCGGCCGGAGTGCTGCTCATCGTGGCGGGGAGCTACTTCGTAGTCGACCGCGATCGGAACCAGCCGCCGGGCAACGCCTTTGCGCGATTCTTCCGCGAGCGCGGCATTCAGTTCCGTTTTGCGGCATTGGTGGTATCCGCCACCGAAGCCATCTTCCTGAAGAAGGCCCTGCTGCTCTCCACTCCCCTGACCACGTTCGTTTTCTGGTCGATTCTCGGGCTTCCCATCGCCGCCGTGGCGATGGCCCTGCTGCACAGGCAGCGGCTGGGAAATGAAACCGTGCTGCTCCGCCGCAACTGGCCCACTTATGTGTGGCTGGCCGTCACCACCGGCATCATGCAACTGACCTCGCTGTTGACTTTCGGAAGGCTGCAAGTCGGATACTCGCTGGCCCTCTTTCAGATGTCCACCCTGATCAGCGTGTTTCTCGGATACCGCTATTTCCAGGAGGGCCAGATTCGCAAGCGCCTCCTCGGATCGGCGATCATGGCCGCCGGCGCCGCGCTGATCGCGTTCCAGGGCCACAGTCGCTAAGACGCCGGCACGCCTACGGTGCGCCCATGCCGCCGGCACAGCGGAATCCGAGCTCTGGCGACGTATAACGGCCGTCCCCTCGTCCCCGGTCGGAAACGCTCACGTTATTCGGAATCGTCAGCATACTGCCTCCGCGGTGCACATACGAATCGCCCCGCTCCGGCCCCTGCGGATCCACATCCGGACTGTACCTGTAGTAGTCCTCTTTGTAATGATCCGCCACCCACTCACTGACGTTGCCGATCATGTCGTACAGCCCGAAACGATTCGGCTCCATCTGGCCCACGGGCGGATACTTCCCCTCGTGCAGCTTCGAATACACCGTGAGTTCTTCACCGTAAATCCAAGCGATTTTGCCGATCCTTCCGTACGCGGAGCCCGTAGTCCCGGCGCGCGCCGCGTACTCCCATTCGGCTTCCGTGGGTAATCTTCCTCCTGCCCAGGCGCAAAAGGCCGCGGCATCGGGGTGCGACACGTTGCTCACCGGCATCGCATCGTCGTGCCACTCGTCGCGGCCCACGGCCGTGTCCGGCATCGCCATTCCCATCGCCTTCACAAACTTCTTGTAGGCCCCCACCGTCACCTCTGTCGCTGACAGCCAGAAGCCCTTGCTGATGGTCACCGTATGGCGGAACTCATCGGACGAGCAAACCGGGCCCGGCGAACATCCCATGGCGAACTTCCCCGCTGGAATCCACGCATACCGCAACCCGTCGCGGGGCCCCGTTACGGGCGGCGTGGTCGGGAACTTCACCGGAAACGTCTCCTTCTCCGGCGCTGGTTCGCGGTCGGTCCGCGGCGGACGAGGCTCCACCTTCGCTCCCTCGGCGCGATTGATGTCCGGGGGGTCCTGCTTTTGCGGCACCTGGGGCGTCACGTCCCTGTACTGCCCGTCAATCACCGGAACAGGCCGGCTCTGCTTCCACCACACCAGCCCGCCGCCGGCGATGGCCAACAGCGCAAAGAACGCCACGGCCCACTTGGGATCGCGGAAGCGCTCCTCGGAGACCCGGGGCGGAATGGGCCGCTCGGCTTTGGGACGCTCCGGCTGCGGCTCCGGCTTCGTCTTCGGCTCAGTCGCCGCTTCGGCCGACGCCTGCAACGCCATGCGCAGGGCGTCCACGAAATCCACGCACGACGCAAAGCGCTGCTCCGGCGCTTTCGCCATCGCCTTCCGGACCACCCGATCCACATCCGGGCCCAGCGCGGGATTGAGCCGCGAAATATCCTCCGCTTCCTCCTGAGCAATCTGGAAGAATAGCGTGGCCAGCGTCGCGGCCTGAAACGGCACCCGGCCCGTGAGCACCCGGTACGTCGCTACCGCGAGCGAGAATTGATCGCTCCGCCCGCTCACCCTCTCTCCGCGAAGTTGCTCGGGCGAAGTGTAGCTCGGCGTACCCATCGTGGCGCCGGTCTGCGTCATCGCCTCTTCCTCGAGGATTTTGACGATCCCGAAGTCGGCGATCTTGAATCCGGCCGTCCGGCTGATCAGGATGTTCGCCGGCTTCACATCGCGGTGGACCACTCCCCGGGCGTGCGCATAGTCCAGCGCCGCCGCCACTTGCCGCAGACCCTCCACCAGTTGCCCGATGCTCCACCCGCTCCCGGGACGAAATGCCTGCTCCATCGAGATACCGTCGACATACTCCATGACGATATACGGCTGCCCCGAATCTTCGCCTACCTGATGGATGGTGATGATGTTCGGATGAACCAGCCCCGCCGCCGCCCGTGCTTCGCGGAAAAACCTGACCCGCAGTGCTTGGCGGTGTTCCTCGGCCATGGCGGGATCGAGTTGAATCGTCTTGATCGCCACCAGCCGCGCCAGTTGCACGTCCCGGGCGAGATACACCACGCCCATTGCGCCGCGTCCCAGTTCCCTTTCGATCTCATGCCCGCCGATTTGCATTTTGTCCGACTCGATGTATTATACTGACCTGAATCCTCTCGTAACGGTCGGTTATGTCTCTCCTTCTTTTTGATGCCGCACCCTTGGCCGAGCCTTACCGAACGATCTTCGTGGTCGCGGTGCTCATCGGGATCGTCGCGATCCCGCTCGGGTTGGCCCTCTGGCGCCTGCAGTCCCGCAACCGTCCGCGCCACCTTCGCATCCCCTACTCGGATCGCGATGCGCTGATTTATCAGGTCACCAAGGTCCTCTCCCTGGTCGGTTTCTCCCAAGGTCCCGCCGCCGGCCAGACGATTCTCTTCCAGCCCAACGCCGCCCAGAAGTTGTTTGGCATGGCTCCCATCGAACTTCTCCTCGATCAGCCGGCTAAGGCGCGCCTCACCGCGACGAACGGGATCATGCGGCGCATCGCCCACAATTTCCGCGGCGCCACCGAAGAGAAGTACACCGGACGAACCACCTTCCCCTTGAAGGGCATCGCCACCGCCGTCGCCCTTCTGCTGGGCACCATGGCGATCTTCCTCGGCGTGTTTTTCCTCAGCAATCGGAGCCGCCTGCCGTCCGGCTCGTCCGTCGGCTCGGGCGGCTCCACGCAGGATCTCGACGTCGTGCAGGCGCTCGACATAACGCCCGGCCAGGCCAGCCTCGGTGCCTACATCGACGTCAAAATCGCCCACACCGGCCAACTCTTCAACGTGCACGTTCCGGCCAAGAGTACGGAAGGCACCCGGCTGCGCTTCGCCGGCATGGGGAAGGCACCCCCGCAAGGCGGTCCTTATGGCGATTTCTATCTCCTGCTCCACATTCAATAGCGCTCGACTCTTGCATGATGACGCTTGAGTGTGGCGCTTCCAGGCAGCCGCTCGCGGCGGCCCTCGTCGTACAGTCGTTCTTCGACACCGTGGCCTGCCGCCTCGAGTCCACCAGGCGCGGCGCGCTCTACCCCCTGCTGCTCGATCGTCTCCACGATGGACGCATCTCCTCGCGGGACGCGCCCGCCGCGCTTCAGGAACTGTCCGCCATCCAAGGCGGACTCGACCGGCTCCCTCCCTCCCAAATCCTCTCCAGCTTCGCTCTGCCACAGGGCGCGCTCAGCGCCGGCCAGGTCTTCGCCGCGCTGATCGCGCGCCTCCGTACCGCCCTTGAGGCTTCGGCGCATTCCGGCCAGCCGCTCTACCTGATCGACGCTCCGCGCCGCCGCATGGAATTCTACTTCGGCTGGTGCGCGTTTTTGGGCGGCATGGCGTGGTGCCTGTTCGTCTATGCCTTGTTCCCCAAGTGGTACCTGGTATCGGCCGTCGTCCCCGACGCTCAGGACGGCATCCCCATCTGGCGCGCCGGCTACGTGCCCATTACGCTCTCGCCTGTCTACATCGTTTCTTCCCGCTCGGCGGCTCTACGCTACTGGTTCCTGCGGCGGCAGTGGGCCGTGCTCTCCCTGGCGGTCCTCGGCGCGGTGGCCTTCGCGGTTCTGTCCTCGGTGAAGTTTCACTAGTGTGGCGCCGGCGGAAGGTCCGGAGCCCTCGAACTCGTAGTTGCGAAAATTCGAGAAATCGAATACTCTAATATCGTGCCCCATCATCTACGGGCGTATAAGGCAAGTGTCTTTCAAGCCCTGGCGCATCCCACCCGCATTGCCATCGTCGAGCTTCTCCGCGACGGAGAGCTTTCCGCCGGCGCCCTGCAGGCCAGGCTCGGGATTGAACAGGCCAACCTCTCCCAGCATCTCACCATCTTGCGGAGCCGCCAGATCGTAATCAATCGGAAGCACGCCAACCAGGTTTTCTACTCCTTGCCGAATCCGGTGCTTGGCGAGGTACTCGACATCATGCGCCATTATTGCCAAACTAATCTCAACCAAGCCATACAGATGATGGGTGAAATGAACCGAGAGGCGCAGGATTGATGGGCTCGCCCCACCCGTTCCTCGTGTCCGCATTGCTGGCCTTCCTGGCCGGCGCCGTCTCCGGGCTCGTCACCTGGAGACGCCCTGCCGCCGCCCGCGTTGTGGCCTTCGCCTTTGCCGTGCTGGGCAGCCTGCTTCTACTCGTGGCTGCCTTCCGCGCCCTGGCCCACCCCTCCAGCGCCATCTCGAGCCTCCCGCTGGTCACGCTCTTCCCCTGCACCGTCCGGCTCGATCCCCTGTCGGCCTGGTTTACGCTCACCCTGGCGCTCCTGGCGCTGGCGGTGTCCGTATACTCGTTCGGATATCTGCGTCCCATGGAGCGCACCCGCAATCTGGGCGCGCTCGGCTTTTTCTACAATGCCCTGCTGCTCGGCCTGGCCCTGGTCTTCACGGCGGCCAACGCGTTCTTCTTCCTCTCCGCCTGGGAAGTCATGGCGGTATCGGCCTTCTGCCTGGTGGTCTTCGAACACGAGAAGGCCGAGACCCGAAGCGCGGCCATCGTGTACATCATCATGTCTCACGCGGGAACCGTCATGATGCTCGCCGCCTTCCTGCTATTGGCGGCATCCGCCGGCAGCGTGGATTTTGCCGCCTTCCACCTGCTCGCATCCAAGCTTCCTCCCGCGGAGCAGGGCGCGGTCTTCCTGCTCTTCTTCGCCGGATTCGGCGTCAAGGCCGGCATCGTGCCGCTGCACGTCTGGCTGCCCGACGCGCACCCGGTGGCCCCCAGCAACGTCTCGGCCCTCATGTCGGGCATTGTGATCAAGTGCGGGATCTACGGCATGGCCCGCGTCTTCTTCGACTTCTTCGGCCCGCCGCCCTTGTGGACCGGAACCCTGGTGCTCGCCGTAGGCGTCGTCACGGCGCTGGTGGGCGTTCTCTACGCCCTGCAAGAGCACGATCTCAAACGCCTGCTGGCCTACCACTCCATCGAAAACATCGGCATCATCGTCATGGGATTCGGCGCTGCGCTCATGTTCCGCGCGCTGGGCCATCCAAACCTGGCGGCCATCGCTATCGTCGGCGCTTTGTACCACACGTTAAACCACGCCATTTTCAAGGGCCTGCTATTTCTCGCCGCGGGCAGCGTGGTGCAGAGCGTCCGCACCAGGAACATGGAAGAGATGGGCGGGCTGGTGCGCCGTATGCCGGGGACCGCCCTGTTCTTCCTGATCGGCGCCATCGCCATCTCCGGGCTGCCGCCTTTGAACGGATTCGTCAGCGAGTGGCTCACCTATCAGGCTCTGCTCGCCGGCTTTGGCACCACCCACAGCCTCACACGCCTGATGTTCCCCATTGCGGGGGCGCTCCTCGCCTTGACCGCCGCGCTGGCCGCGGCTTGCTTTGTCAAAGCCTTCGGCATCCCCTTTCTGGCGTTGCCGCGCAGCGAGGCTGCCGCCACCGCGCAGGAAGCCGAGCCGGCCATGCGTTACGCCATGGCGCTGCTGGCCGCGGCCTGCTTCGTACTGGGCCTGGGGGCTACCTGGATCCTTCCCGTGTTCGACTCCATCACGCAGCAGGCATTGGGCGTGCCCATCAGCTCTTCCCTGCTTGCCCACGGAATCGCCTTGCAGGCGGGCACCCCGCAGAGCGGCACCGTCTCTCCCGCTGGAATCGCGCTGGTGTTCCTGGCGCTCGCGGGTACCGCGGTTTACCTGGTCAACCGCCGCCTGCGCCACGCACGCGTCGCCACCGGACCTGCCTGGGATTGCGGTCTGCCCGGCCTTACCTCCGATAACGAGTACACCGCTACCGCCTTCTCCAAGCCCTTGCGCTTGATCTTCAGCGCCTTCTACCGGCCGCGCCGCGAAATCCGCCCGGAATACGAAGTCTCGCCCTACTATCCCAGCGTGATCCGCTTTGAAAGCGGCATCGAGGCCACGTTCGAGAAACGCTTATACGACCCGCTGAAAGACTGGGTCTTTGGCCTCTCGCGCCGCATGCGCGCCATTCAGGCCGGCAGCATCCACGCCTACCTGGCGTACATCTTCGTCACGCTGATCCTCCTGCTGCTGTTCGGGGTGCGCCAATGATCGCGGTATTCTTCACCGCCGTCGTGCAGTTGCTGCTGCTGTTGACCGTGGCTCCGCTGGTCAGCGGCCTCATCAAGACGCTCAAGGCGCGCCTGCAGGTTCGCCGCGGACCCGGCATCCTGCAGCCCTATCACGATCTCCACAAGCTGTTCCGCAAAGGCATGGTCCTGCCGGACACCGCCTCCTGGATCTTCACCGCCACGCCCTACGTCGTGTTCTCGGCCACCGCCATCGCGGGCCTGATGATCCCCATGATCTCCGCCAAGGCGCCGCTCGGCCTGTTCGGCGGCGTGCTCGCCGTGGTCTACCTTCTCGGACTCGGCCGCTTCTTCCTGGCACTCGCCGGATTGGATACCGGCAGTTCATTCGGCGGCCTCGGCAGCAGCCGCGAAATGACCATCGCCGCGCTGGCTGAGCCCGCCATGATGCTGGCCGTCTTCACCGTCGCCATCGGCGCCAATTCCACCAGCCTCTCGGAAATCGCCAAGGTGGCCACCTCGACCACGTGGCATTTCCTCGCGCCCGCCCAGATGTTGGCCTTTGCCGCGCTGTTCCTCGTCCTCATCGCCGAAACCGGCCGCATTCCCGTGGACAACCCCGCCACCCATCTGGAACTCACCATGATCCATGAAGCCATGATTCTGGAATACTCCGGACCCTACCTCGGCCTCCTCGAATGGGGCGCCTCCATCAAACAACTCTTGCTCATGACCCTGCTGATCAACGCCTTTCTGCCCTTCGGCCTGCACTCCAAATGGTCGCTCGGCGGCCTGCTCATCAGCCTGGTGTACCTGCTGTTGAAACTGCTGGTGCTGGCTGCCTCCATCGTTTTGGTAGAGACCACCAACGCCAAGATGCGCTTCTTCCGCGTTCCCGACCTGCTCGCCATGGCCTTCACCCTGGCGGCGCTCGGCCTCGTGTCCACGTTCCTGTTCTGAGATCGCCATGCACACTCTACAAGATCCCCAATTCGGCGACAAGATGGTGACCCTGATGGCGGCGCTCGTTCTGGTGCTGCAAATCGCCATGGTGGCGCAGCGATGGATTGTGACCAACATCCGGCTCTTCGCCGCCCAGTCCTTTCTGTTGGCCTTCATCGCCTTCACCATCGCCTACTTCAATCACGCCCCGCATATCTACGCGGCCGCGGTGGCTACCTTGTTGGCTAAGGGCATTCTGGTTCCCATCGTACTGGAGCGCCTGGTGGCCCGGATTGAAATTCGCCAGGAGATCGAGCCCATCCTCAACATGCCGCTCTCCATCGTCATCTCGGGCGGCCTGACGCTGGTGGGTTACGTGCTCGCCGAGCCGTTCTATCGTCCCGACGAAGCCCCCGGCGCCTCCACCCTGGGACACAACGCTCTCGCCGTGGCCATCTCGCTTTTCCTCATCGGTTTCTTCATGATGATCAACCGGCGCAAGGCGCTGACCCAGGTGCTGGCCCTGTTGTGCCTGGAAAACGGCCTCTTCCTGGCCGCCATTTCCCTCACCTACGGAATGCCGCTGATTGTCGAACTGGGCGTCCTGTTCGACGTCCTGGTGGCCGTGATGGTCCTCGGCATCCTGGTCTATCGCATCCGGGAAAGCTTCGAGTCCATGGATGTGAGCCGCATGCGGAGACTGCGCGGATGACGCTGGCTCTCCTCCTGGCGATTCCCCTGGCTGCCTGCGCCCTATCGGCCGTGTCGCGCAAACGCGCGCTCCTGGAAGCCATCAACGTCGCCGCTTTCACCCTCACGTTTCTGCTGGCCCTCGCCGTGGCGTCTGAAGTATTGCGCTCCGGCCCCATCTCCCTGTGGGACGGTTTCCTCTATGCCGATGCGCTGAGCGCGTTGGTTATCCTGCTGAACGCGACCGTGGCTCTGGCGTGCTCGTTCTACGCGGTGGGCTACCTCCGCGAAGACGAGCGCTCCGGCGCCCTCGATGGCGAGGAAGGGAGCCACGGCGCCGCCGCCAAGCTGCGCATGTATTACAGCCTGACGCCGCTGCTGGTATTTTCCCTGCTGCTGGTAACTCTCGCCAATAACCTCGGCGTCATGTGGGCGGCCATTGAACTTACCACTCTCGCCTCCGTCTTCCTGGTCACCTTTTACGGCAAGGTGACCTCGCTCGAAGCCGCCTGGAAATACGCCATGATCGGCGGCGTCGGCCTCTCCATGGCGCTGTTCGGCACCGTCCTCACTTACTACGCAGGCCACAAGCTGCCCGGGTCCGAAGGACTGGCAGGGCTGAATTGGTCCAACCTGGTGCTCCAGGCGGCGCAACTGGATAAGACCAGCATGCGCATGGCATTCATTCTGGTGCTGCTCGGCTACGGCACCAAAGCCGGCCTGGCGCCCATGCACACCTGGAAGCCGGATGCCTACAGCGAAGCGCCCGTGCCCTCGGCCGCCATCCTGGCAGCCGCCATGTTGAACTGCGCCATCTACGGACTGGTCCGCTTCTACGTCCTCATCACCCGCTGCCTGGGCGCGGAGTATCCGGGCAACCTGCTGCTCCTGCTCGGCCTTTTCTCCATGGGGATCGCCGTGCCCTTCGTGCTGGTCCAGAAGAACTTCCGCCGCATGCTGGCCTATTCCACCATCGATCAGGCCGGCATGATGGTTACCGCCCTCGGCATCGGCGGCAGTCGCGCCGCCTTCGCGCTGATGTTGCACATGACGTTTCACACGGTCACTAAGTCGCTGCTCTTCCTTTCCGCCGGCAATATCTATCAATGCTTCAA
>JADGNS010001036.1 GCA_017883355.1 Candidatus Solibacter sp. | reverse complement strand
GTGTTCGGCACCCGCAGGCGCAACACCAGGCCGGCTGCCGGCGCGTAGCGCTTGATCTTCCGCAACTCTTCGGCGTTGTCATAGGTGATCAGCGGCTTGTACTGGTTCAGGGCCATCAGCGTTTCCCGCGGTTTGATCGGGTTGGCGTAGATGATCTTATCCCAGATGTAATCCTGCCGCTCTTTGTCCGGCAGGTGCTCGATGAGCGTGTGGACCAGCAGGAATTCCGCCAGCGAGGCAACGTCGAAACTGGCGCCGGCCTGGTAGAGGGTTCGCAGTATCTCGGGCGCCGGGTTGGCCTTCACGGCATAGTAGGCCTGCACTTTCGGCAGGTGCCTTCGAAAACTTGCGTAGGCCCGGCGCAGGAGGTCGTGGTCGACGACCACCAGCGGAGTACCGTGCTTCCGTGCGAGAGCGAGCAGCAGCTTCCTGGTCATCAGCTTAGGCGAGGGGCTCGCTGCCGTCGGCCATCTTCACCGGGTTGTGAAGGAAGTACTCTTTGGTCAACGCCTTCATCATCTCTCCACGCTGGTCGTAAAGGCGGCGGGACGGACGGGGCGGGTGCTTGGAGAGCGCGTAATGCGTGAGTAGCGGCATGGCAATGGTGGTGTCGGTGTAACACACCACGGCATCGGGCAGCCGGTCCGGGTCCACCTTGCCCCAACTCACGGCCTCACTCGGCGTAGCGCCAGAGAGCCCGCCGGTGTCGGGACGCGCGTCGGTCACCTGCAGGAAGTAATCCTGGCCGTATTCCTTGATCCGCAGCACTTCCTGGATCTGCGGTTCGGTCTGCAGCATGAAGTTCTTCGGGCTGCCGCCGCCCCACAGCACTACGGCGCTCTTACCGCCGCTGCGTTTGGCCGCGAGTACATAGGCGGTGGTCTCGTTGACGTCGATCGAGGGGTTCATGCGCAGCTTGTTGCCGCGCAATTCCACGCCGGCGACGTTCATCCCGATGGTGGAATCGCCCGGCGAGGAAGTGTAGCAGGGCACCCCCGCGCGATATGCCGCCGCCAGCACGGAGACGTCTTCCAGGCCGGCCTTCCGTTCCCATTCAGCGGCGTATCTGCCGATCAGGTGATGTAGCTCCGCGGTGCCCATTTCCTTCTGGAATTCGGGCTGGACCAGGATCTCCCTCAGGATCTCGTCGGTCGCCATCAGGCAATCGCTGTAGCCGAGCAGCACGTCGTACACGCGAACGATGTCATTGTCGCGCAGCTCCGTATCATCCATCTTGAAGCTGCCGACGCGCACCGGGTAGTTCAACGCGAAGTGCAGATCATGGTACAGAATCGCGCCCGTGGACACGATCCAATCGACAAACCCCGCCTTGATCAGCGGAACGATGGACGAGCACCCCAGGCCCGCCGGCGTGAGCGCGCCGGACAAGCTCATCCCGACGGTTACGTCCGGCTCCAACATCTTCTCGGTAAAGAGCTGGCACCCTTCCTTCAGCCGTGCGCTGTTGTAGGCGAGGAAGGTGTTGTCGATGACGTCGGCGAGCGTCTCGCTCCCGGTGATATTCTTCGGCAGAATGCGAGCACCGGACATGAACTTGTCGCGATTCGGGCACTTCTTCTTTTTGAGCCAGTCGGGCATCTCGCTCATGTCTTCGCGGTACCCGCGTCCGTGTTCTGGTTGATCGCTCATGATGGTGGGTAAATACCAGTTTAAGCGATGGACACGCGGGCGCAAAGCAGTTTATCCTCGCACTTGATGACCAATCCGCTCCGCACTCCCCAAGCACTCGGCTTCTCCATGCCGGCCGAATGGGAGGAGCACGAGGCCACCTGGCTGGCCTGGCCGCACAATCCCACCGACTGGCCGGACAAGCTGGACATCGTCCGCTGGGTGTATGGCGAGATTGTGCGCAAGATTGCTCCCGGCGAGATCGTCCGCATGGTGGTCAATTCCAGGAAGGACGAGAAGCTGGCTCGCGCCTATTTGAAGCGCGCGGGAGCCGACACGAGCCGCGTCGAGTACGTTGTGCACCCGACTAACCGCGGATGGACTCGCGACAGCGGGCCGATCTTCGTCAGGCGGCGGTCCGCCAAGAAGACGGAGACCGCCATCATCCACTTTCACTTCAACGCCTGGGCGAAGTATCCGGATTGGCGGAAGGACCGCCGCCTGCCCGCGACCGCGGCCAAACATCTCGGCAAACGATTGTTCGACGCCCGGTGCAACGGAAAGGACTTCGTGCTCGAAGGCGGCGGCATCGACGTGAATGGCCGCGGCACGCTGATCACTACCGAAGAGTGCTATCTCGACCCCGTGGTGCAAGTGCGCAATCCCGGAGTTGGCAGGCAGGAATTCGAAGGAATCCTCAAGGCGTACCTGGGCGCCGGCAATGTTCTCTGGCTGGCGGGAGGTGTGACGGGTGACGACACTCACGGGCATGTCGATGACATCTGCCGGTTCGTCAATCGCTCCACCGTGGTGTTGATCCGTGAAGACAACGCGACGGACTGCAACTGCCGGCCGCTGGCGGAGAACTGGGAACGGATCGAGGACTTCCGCCTCGAAGACGGTTCCAAGCCGGAGGTGGTGGCGCTTCCCATGCCGGCTCCGCTCTACTTCGAAGGGGAGCGGCTGCCGGCGAGCTACGCAAATTTCTACATCTCGAACGCAGCGGTGATCGTGCCCACCTTCAACGATCCGAATGACCGCGTTGCTCTGGGCATTCTCGGGGACCTGTTCAAGGATCGGGTGGTCACCGGCATTCACGCGGTTGACCTGGTGCTTGGCTTTGGAACGCTGCACTGCCTGACGCAGCAACAGCCGGCAGGGTCATGATTATGCCAGTCGGCAGATCGC
>JADGNS010000110.1 GCA_017883355.1 Candidatus Solibacter sp. | reverse complement strand
AAGGTAATCGCCTTGAGCTACCATTACAATGGTTCTTTAAGATTATATGAAACAGGTGATCACGGCTCAGGATGTGCCGGTGAGCGGCGAGTTGCGCGTTGCGGTGGGAACCATCGTCACGTCGTCGGCGCGCGAGGTGGCCGCGGGGCGCGGGGTGCGCATCGTGGAAGTGCCGGACGACCAACTGTCGGCGCTGGCGCCGGCGGACCGCACGGTGGCAATGGGAAGCGATCACGGCGGCTACGGGCTGAAGGAAGCGCTCAAGCCGCTGCTGGAGAGCCTGGGCTTCGCCGTGCGCGACGTCGGGGTGAGCGAGGAGAAGCCGGCCGACTATCCGGATATCGCGCACATGGTGGCCAAACTGGTCGCAGCGGGCACCGCCACGCGCGGCGTGATTATCGATGGCGCGGGGATTGGTTCCTGCATGGCGGCCAACAAGGTTCCGGGCATTCGGGCGGCCCTGTGCTACGATAAGGCTTCCGCCAAGAATGGCCGCGAACATAATGATTCGAATGTGCTTACGCTCGGCGCGCGGCTCCTGACACAGACCCAGGCGGAAGACGTTTTGCGCACCTGGCTGGAGACTCCGTTTGCCGGCGGGCGGCACCAGGCGCGCGTCCAGAAGATCATGGACATCGAGCAACTCTACTCCAGGAAGGTATCCTCGTGACGCATACGGAACTCGACAGACTCGTCGCCCAAATTGGAGAAGAACTGCTGGCGCGCGTCGTTCCGTCAGGTGTTCCTGCCGGTGTAACGTCGGGAGCCGCGCCCAAGAAGGGCGAGGGACTCAACCTGCCCGATCAGGTGTGTCCCGGCTGCGTGCAGCGCTGTGTGCAGACGTGCGCGCGGAACACCAAAGAGATCATCGCCGCCGGCGCCGCGCGCGTCTCGGCCAGCGAGAAACTGACCAGGATCGACCCGAGCATCGCGGCGCTGATCGATCACACGATCCTGAAGCCCGAAGCCACGCGCAACGACGTCGTCAAGATCTGCCGCGAGGCGCGTGAGTACCGTTTTGCCAGTGTGTGCGTGAATCCTTATTGGGTGCCGTTGGTGAAGGCGGAACTGTCGGGCTCGACGGTCAAGGTGTGCAGTGTGGTGGGGTTCCCGCTGGGGGCCACCAGCACGGACGCCAAGGTTTGCGAAACCGCGGCCGCGCTGCGCGCCGGGGCGCAGGAAATCGACATGGTGATCAACGTGGGCGCGCTGCGTTCGGGCGATACCGATGCCGTGAAGAACGACATACAATCCGTGGTGCGGGTAGCGCACCAGGCCGGCGCCATCGTCAAAGTGATTCTGGAGACGGCGCTGCTGGACGATACGCAAAAGACCGTGGCCAGCAAAATCGCGAAGAGCGCGGGCGCGGATTTCGTCAAGACTTCGACGGGTTTTTCCACTTCCGGCGCCACCGTGCACGATATCGCTCTGATGCGCGCGGCGGTGGGCCCCAACATCGGCGTGAAAGCTTCGGGAGGGATTCGAACGCTCGAAGACGTCCAGGCCATGACCGCGGCCGGCGCCACACGCATCGGCGCCAGCGCCAGCGTGAAGATTGTCGAGGCCACCGCTGCCTGAGCGCCGCACGGTGGACAAGGCCATGCAAGGCACGCGCAAAGCGGTGGTCCGTTTCCAGGAGCGAAGCGAGCTGCTGGATTTTCTGCTGGAAGTTTCGGCCACTATCACACTGACGCTGGATCTGGACCAGTTGCTGGCGAACGTGGCGGAGATCGTGCAGAAGGTGCTGCCCTACGATCTGTTCGCCATCCTGCTGTACAGCGAGCGGCGGCGCGATTTGCGCATCCGCTACGCGGTGGGCCATCGCGACGAGGTGGTGCGCAACCTCTCGATCGCCGTGGGCGAGGGCATAACCGGAATCGCCGCGGCCAGCCGCGAACCGGTGCTGGTGGGCGACGTGCGCAACGATGCGCGCTATCTGAACACGGTGGATGCCGTGCGCACCGAGCTGGCCGTCCCCATGACGGCGCGCGGCAAACTGGTGGGCGTGATCGACCTGCAATCCACGCGGGTCAACGCGTACAACGAATACGACCGCGCGCTGATGCGCCTGATCGCCGCGCGGATGGGCACGGCGATCGACAACGCGCGGCTCTACCGGCGGGTGGAGCGGCAGAACCGCACGCTCAAAACGCTGTCCAACATCTCGCGCGAATTTTCTTCCATCCTCGACCTCAACGAACTGCTCGGCAAGATCGCCAGCACCATGCGCGATCTGATGGACTACGACGCCTTCAGCATTCTCTCGGTGGACCACCAGGCGAAGGCGCTCAAGCACCTGTTCAGCATCCGCTACGATCAGCGGGTGAACATCGACAACGTGCCGCTGGGCAAGGGTCTGACCGGCGCCGCCGCGGAATCGCGTGAGGTGGTGCGGGTACACGATACCGCCAAGGATCCGCGCTACATCGCCTCGCACGCCGATATTCGCTCGGAGGTGGCGGTGCCCTTGATCTTGCAGGACCGCGTGGTGGGCGTGATGGATCTGGAAAGCGACCGCGTCGGGTATTTCAGCGACGATCACGTGCGCACGCTGGCGCTGCTCGCGCCGCAAGTGGCTAGCTCGGTGGAGAACGCGCGGCTGTACGCGGAACTGGCGCAGCGCGAACGCCGGATGGAGGAAGACCTGGAGGCGGCGCGCGAGCTGCAGCGCATCCTGCTGCCCGACGCCGAGCCGGAGATCGCGGGACTGGAAGCGGCGGTCCGCTTGCGGCCGGCGCGCGAGATCTCGGGCGACATCTACGATATCTTCGAGCAGCGCGGGGGGCAGACCGTGATCGCGGTGGGCGATGTGAGCGGCAAGGGCGCCGCGGCGGCGCTCTACGGCGGACTGATGAGCGGATTGTTGCGCACGCTGGCGCCGCGGCGTCCGCGTCCCGCCGACCTGATGAAGGCGCTCAACGACGCCCTGGTGGCGCGCCGCGTGGAAGCGCGTTATGTGACGCTGGGCCTGCTGCTGTGGGACGCCACGACACGCCGCATCGTGATGGCCAACGCCGGCGCGCTCCCGCCGATGATTTGCCGCGGCACCGAGATCCTCAAGATTCGCGTGGAAGGCGTGCCGCTCGGCCTGCTCGACGCGAGGGAATATGAGGAAGTGACCTTCCAGGCGGAACCGGGCGACACGATCATTCTCTACTCGGACGGGATCACGGATCACCTCAACGCGGCGGGCACGGAATTCGGCCGCGGGCGCCTCGCACAGGTGGTCCGAGCGCACTGCAATGCTTCAGCGGACGGCCTGATTCTGGAGATCTTCAAAGAGTTGGACAAGTTCTCCACGGTGGCGTTTGACGACCAGAGCTTGTTCGTGATGAAAGTGAAGTAGGATGAAGTCCCAATCCGAGCCGCGACCGTAAGGGAGCGTTTGCCGTCATCGAGGGCCGAAGCTGCGCGCGCTTGCAGCGGCCCAAGATAGAGGGAGTGAGAAATTGAAATGAAGACCGCCGACTTCAGAGCCGAACTCACGCCGAACGGTCAGATCGCCGTTCCGCCTGAGATCGCATCGCAGGTTCCTCAAGGGGAACAAATTCAAGTTGTCCTCCAGTGGGGCATCTCCGAAGACGACACCGCCTGGCGCGCAGCGGGGCGGCGGCAGTGTGAGGCGGCATACGCTGACGACGACGCGGTCTACGAACTGCTGAGCCATGACATGTTTCTTGACGGGCGCGGAGAGCAAGGCCGATGAAAGTTCCAGCCACATTCAGGGGAGATGATGGGACGTGATCTGCACAAACCTGGATCAGGGCTGGTCTTGTGGAGAACGCCGAAGCATCCCGGTGTCGTCATCGCCAGTGGCCGCTCCTGAGCACTTGACTTCCGGGTGGCTTTATCCGAAACTGCGGTTATGCAAGGTAAACCAAGAGTCATCGCTCTATTGAATGAAGCACTTCAGAAGGAGTTGACGGCCATCACCCAATACTTCCTCCACGCCGAGATGTGCGAGAACTGGCACTATGACAAATTGGGCGGCTACATCAAAAAGCTGTCCATTGTTGAAATGAAGCACGTCGAAGCACTTATCGAACGCATCCTGTTTCTCGACAGCACGCCCAACCTCACCGAGTTGTTGAAGCTCTCCGTGGGGCAGAACGTCAAGGAACAGTTCGAAAGCGATCTCAAGCTGGAAATTGAAGCCGTGGCGCTGTACAACCTGGCAATCCAGATCGCTCGTGACGAAGGCGACAATGCCTCAAGGGAGTTGTTCGAGCGTCTTTTGAAGGCCGAAGAAGGTCACGTCGATTGGCTGGAAGCGCAACTCCATCAAATTGGTGAGATCGGCTACGAACGCTACCTGAGTCAGCAAATCCGGGAAGAGAAGTAGGGGCACCCACGAATTTCAGTTCCACTCTTTGCGGAGCGGACGGCGAGAGACGGGATTCGGGTTAACTTGGTGATGCACCACCGGAGTTGGGCGAAGGTTCGAGTTGCCGCGGCCCGATTGTGATACCGGAATTGGTGCGCCTGGCATCCCGGTAATGTTGATTATTTGGCGAGCAATACCTAGCGCCTGAAAGCACCTCAATGTGTGATCGTTCACACCCTGCGGACGACCCAAACAATTAGCACAATCAGAATAATGGTTCCGACTAATCCTAATCCGAGCATTTCATTTCTCCTTTTGACCTTTTTAATACGACGGTCAATCTCCTAATTCAGAGCACGCGAAGGACCGAAGGTATCTGGAAGGAATAGTCCACTTCGGAGCCCTGCTCATGTCGAATTCCCGGTCATGTGCCCCATTCAGAAATACGGTCTCGTATTTCGAAGCAACCGCTCCGGACCCAGAGGGTACCCCGGTCGCGGCTCGGATCGGTTCTTACTCCTTCGGCCCGATGCCCAGCGCCTTCATCTTGCGATATAAGTTACTGCGCTCCAGGCCCAGTAACTCCGCCGTGCGCGTGACGTTTCCGTTGGTCTCTTCCAGTTTCTTGAGGATGTACTCGCGCTCCGCCGCCTCGCGGACCTCTTGCAGGCTGCCGAAGCGATCCAGCGGCCGGTCGAGCTGCTTGCGCATCGTCTGGAGGGGGATGTGGCGGGCGTCCACGCAGACCTGCGGATTCAGGATCACGATGCGCTCGATCAGGTTCTTCAACTCGCGCACGTTGCCGGGCCAGTGATACTCCTTCAGCACTTCGTAGGCTTTGTCCGTAAGCTCCTTGGGCTTGCGCCCATAGGCCGTGGTGAACTCCCGGAGAAAGTGGTCGGCGAGCTGGCGGATGTCCTCCCGCCGGTCGCGCAGCGGGGGCACGAAGAAGGGAATTACGTTCAGGCGGTAGAAAAGATCCTCGCGGAAATTGCCGCGTTCGATCTCCTCCTCCAGGTTTTTGTTGGTCGCCGCCACCACGCGCACGTCCACCTGGACGAATTCGGCGGCGCCCACCGGCTCGAAGCGCTGCTCGTCGAGCGAGCGCAGCACCTTGGATTGGGTGCGCAGGCTCATGTCGCCCACTTCGTCCAGGAACAGGGTGCCGCCGTCGGCCTTCTGGAACTTCCCGATCTTGTCCTCCTGGGCGCTGGTGAAGCTGCCTTTGATATGGCCGAACATCTCGCTCTCGATCAGCTCTTCGGGAATCGCGGCGCAGTTCACCTCCACGAAAGGTTCCGCCGCGCGCGGGCTCATGGCATGGAGCGCGCGCGCCACCAGTTCCTTGCCGGTGCCGCTCTCGCCATAGATCAGGACGCGCCCGTTGGTTCCGGCCATCAGGCCGAGTTGCTGGCGTAGCGCCTTCATCGGCACGCTTTCTCCGATGATGCGCCAGCGCGCGCCGGTATCTTCCTTGAGGCGGGTGTTCTCCAGCTCCAGCTTGCGGTGGGCCAGGCCGTTCTTGGTGACCACGGCGACTTTTTCGATGGAGAGCGGCTTCTCCAGGAAATCGAAGGCGCCCAGCTTGGTGGCCTTCACGGCGGCCTCAATCGAGCCATGGCCGCTGATCACCACCACCACGGGCCGCTCGTCGAACGGGATCTCCTGGATACGTGCCAGCACTTCCATACCGTCCATGCCGGGCAGCCAGATGTCCAACAGCACCAGTTCGAAGCCGCCGCCGGGCAGCGCCTCCATGCAAGCCTCGCCGCTTTCGGCTGTCTCCACGGCGTAGCCCTCGTCTTCCAGCACGCCGCTCAAGGACTGGCGGATGCCGGGCTCGTCATCCACCACCAGAACCCGTCTCGGTTTCATGTTTTCACCACGGAAGGCTTGAGGTCCGCTTCGGCCGCAGGCGGAGGCGGTTCATTCTCCAGCAGGGCGGGTAGTTCCACGGTGAAGCGGGCTCCGACGGGCTGGTTGTCCTCCACGCGGATGGTGCCATTGTGCTCGGTCACGATGTGGCTGACAATCGCCAGGCCCAATCCTGTTCCGCGATTCTTGGTTGAGAAGTAAGGCAGGAAAAGTTTCTCCTTATCGTCGCTGCTCACGCCGGCGCCGGAATCGGCTACCACCAGCTCGACGGTCTCGGCGGCACCGGGTTGGGTTGCGATGTGCATGGTCTTCACCAGGGAATCCTGCATGGCTTCGGCGGCGTTGTCGACCAGGTTGACCACCACGCGTTGGAACTGCTCGCGGTCGACGTACACCGGGGGCAGGTTGGGCGCGAAGCTGGTGCGGATGGAAATGCCTTCCAGGCGGCCGTGAAAAACCGCCAGCGCCTCCGCGACCACTTCATTGAGATCGCTTCGCACGGGCTGCGCCGACGGGAAGCGCGCGAACTGGGAGAATTCGTCCACCAGCGTCTTCACCGATTCCACGGATTTGGTGATGGTGGCGGCGCACTCGTAGACGATGCGGGCGGTCCCGGGCGGCAGGTCGAGGCGGTCGAGCTGGCGGCCAATGCGCTCGGCGGAAAGCGCGATAGGGGTCAGCGGGTTCTTGATCTCATGCGCCACGCGGCGCGCCACCTCGTGCCATGCCGCCGCCTTCTGCGCGCGCAGCAACTCGCTGGTATCCTCCAGCACCACCACGAAGCCCGAGGTCAGTTTGGATTCGAGCGCCGACACGGTCACCGCCAGGTGGATCTTGCGGCTGAGGGTGCGCAGCTCCAGTTGGCGGGACGCCAGGCCGGTGCGGCGCGCGCGCTTCATGAGGTAGCGGATTTCGGTGGTGTCCTCGCGCGAGAAGAGGTCTTCCAGGCGGGTGGCTTTGGCGGCCTGGTCCGGCGGAAAGATCTTGGACAGCGCCTGGTTCACGTGTTGGATGGAGCCATCGGAGCCGATCGAGATGACGCCCGTCGGGATGCTCTCCAGGATGGCTTCGGTGAAGCGCCGGCGGCGGTCCAGCTCGATGCCGCTGGATTCCAGCGCCTCGGTCATCTGGTTGAAGCCGGTGACCAGCAGGGCCAGTTCGTCTTCGGCGCGCACCGTCACGCGATGCTGCAGGTTGCCGCGGCGGACCTCGCCGGCGGCTTCCAGGATGGCGGCGATCGGGGTAGAGATCCGGTTGGCCAGGATGCGCGCCAGCCAGGTGGCGACGAACAGCACGAACAGCGTGATCAACACCATCAGCATGCTGTACAGCGTCCGGTAGTCCTTGCGGTTGCCGGCAATTTGCGCCCATTCGTCGCTGAATTTCTTGATCTCCATCAGTTGCTGTCCGGCATCCACGGGAATTCGTGCCGCCACCACGATCGCGCCGTTTTTCAGGGGTACCCGCGCTACCGCGGTACGCCCGTCGATCGCCCGCGCGGGATACGGTCCCCAGGTTTCGAGCGGTGTGCCCGATGGCGCCAGGATGGCGGCCGATTCGAGTCCCTGCTCCTGGGCGAATCGCTCTAACGCGCCCGGCGTGATGGGGCCGCCGGCCAGAAGCTGGCCGGTCTCCGGCTGCGCGGCCAACAGGGCGGCCTGGACGCGAACCCGGTGTTGGATTTCGAGTTCCAGCGCCCGCGCCGCTTTCTTGTACACTTCCACCTGGTTATCCACCGGGTTGGTGAACCACGCTTTGAGGTTGTAGTTGAGCACCTCATAGCTCCACAGGACGAGGAAGGTGACCGGGACGCAGCTCAGCAGCATGGCGCCCACTACCAGTTTGGTGCGAATGCGCGAACCCAGCCGCCGGGCCTGCCGCGCCACGTAGAGCTTGATGAACTCTCGCGCCAGAATCCAGCCTACGGTGACCATCAATATGAAGATCAGGGTGGAAACTGCCCAGAAAATAAAGGTCTGTCCGGGGTTGGAAGGGCCGACATTGGAAAGGCGGAAGGAGCCCTGCCACACCACCAGCACTACGCTGATGACAAGCAGCACGCTGGCGGACCAGTAGAACAGGCGCTTTCGCATGGGTATCGGGCCTACCTTCTGATTATACGTAGTCCGTGCCGTGAGCCTGGTGCACGAGATGCGGGAAATGGTGGGAGTGGAGTAACGGGCAGGAGAGAACCGGGCGGGCCGGAGTGACTCCGGCCCAGTCCCGAATGGCATTACATTTTGACGCTGTCGACCTTGATGGTGTCGCCGTCCATGGTGCCCGAAATGGTCACCTTGTGGCCGGCGTGGGCTACCACCTTATCTTTGTCCGCGATCTTATAGATCTTTCCGTCTTCGGTCACCAGCACGGCTGCTTCTCCGCCTTTGAGGCATTTGGCGGCACATGCGGCATTCCCCAACATAGCCTTGTTGGTGGAGCACTTCTCATCGATGATGGTCCCGGTGAAATCCGCGGCCATCGCACCTATCGCACAAAACGCAAACACAGCCAGTACTTTTTTCATAATGCTCCTCTGCGCTAAAATTTACCTAGTCAGAAACGACTATACTCCACTGCACGCCGCCGTCGCAAGCGCGGATGTTATTGGAAGGATTACACTTGTAAACTTGGCGAAGAAACCGGTACTCAATAGAACAAATACTTTCGCCACTGCGCTTCGCCGTTGCCCAACATGCGCATCAGGTGACGGCTGGTATGCAAGCTGAACGGGCGCGGTTGGCGCAGCAGTTTCATGCCCGCCTCTTCGGGAGTCCGGCTGCCTTTGCGATTGTTGCAGTAATGGCAACAGGCCACCAGGTTTTCCCAGGCCGACTCGCCTGAGCGCGAACGGGGAATGACGTGGTCGAGGGTCAACTCGCCGGAAGCCATGGTGCGGTGGCAATACTGGCAGGTATAACGGTCGCGCATCAGAATGTTCTTACGCGAGAGCGCCCGCGTCTGCCGCGGAATCCGGCGATATTCGAGCAAGCGGATGACGCTGGGCAAACGCACCGAATTCCGCGCGGAATGAATGGCGGTGACGGATACCTCTTCGGCCGACGCCACGCCTTTGAGCACCAGCACCAGGGCGCGGCGCGCGGCGCAGACGTTGATTGGTTCGTAACTGGCGTTGAGCACCAGCACTGGTTTCTGCAGTCGTTC
>JADGNS010000109.1 GCA_017883355.1 Candidatus Solibacter sp. | reverse complement strand
GTGCCGCGCTCGACGATCTGGCCGCGCTCCAGCACCACGATGGCGTCCGCCTGCCGCACGGTCGAAACGCGATGCGAAATCAGGATCACCGTCCGGCCGCGCATCACGCCCGCCAGATGCGTCAAGATTTGCTCTTCGGTCTGCGTATCGACCGCGGACAGGGCGTCGTCCAGAATCAGAATCCGCGGCTCGCGCAGCAACGCGCGGGCGATCGCGGTACGCTGCTTCTGCCCGCCCGAGAGCGTGATGCCGCGCTCGCCCACCAGCGTGTCGTAGCCCAGCGGAAATCCCTCGATATCGCCCGCGAGCCCGGCCATTTCCGCCGCCCGGCGAATCTGTTCCGGCGTCGCGCCATCCACGCCGAACGCGATATTGCCGGCGATGGTCGCGCTGAACAGGAACGTCTCCTGCGGCACGAAGCCGATGTGCCGCCGCAACTCCGCCGGGTCCACCCGCCGCAGATCGATGCCATCCAGCAGCACCGCGCCGCTGGTGGGGTCGAACAGCCGTGGCAACAGGTTGACCAGCGTGCTTTTGCCAGATCCGGTATGGCCCACCACCGCCAGCGTGGTACCCGCCGGGATGCGCAGGTCGATGGCGTGCAGCGCGGGACCGCTGCCGTAATCCACCGTCACGTCCCGGAACTCGATCTCGCCGCGCACCGCGCCCAGGCTCACCGCGTCCGGCGGCGCGGCGATCGATGGCTGCTCCTTCAGAATGTCGTTGATGCGCTGGAGGGACGCGCTGCCGCGCTGCATCAGGTTGACCACCCAGCCCAGCGCGATCATGGGCCACACCAGCATGCCCATGTAGGTATTGAACATCACAAAACTGCCCACGGAGATGCGGCCCGCCAGCACCTGTTGGCCGCCCACCCAAAGCACCACCAGGAACGTGACGCCGATCAGCGCTTCCAGCAGCGGCTGGAACAGACCCTGCACGCGCACCAGCCGGATATTCTGCGCAATGTACGCCCGGTTCAATTCCTCGAAGCGGCGCATCTCGGCTTTCTCCTGCACGAAGGCGCGGATCATGCGCACGCCGGCCAGGTTCTCCTGCACGCGGCTCGAAATATCGCTGAACATCGCCTGGATTTTTTCGAAGCGGTCGTGAATCACGCGGCCGAACAGGATGACGGCCAGGCTGACGGCGGGCGCGGGCATGACTGCGAACATGGCCAGGCGCCAATCGACGCGCGTCATGATGGCGATGGCCAGGATAAAGGTCAGGCTGGTTTCAAACCAGTACATGACGCCGGGACCCAGCATCATGCGCACGGCGTTGAGGTCGTTGGTGGCGCGCGCCATGATGTCGCCGGTGCGCGTGCGGGCGAAGTACTCGGGGGAGAGGCGGATCAGGTGAGCGAAAAGATCGTTGCGCAGGTCGTATTCAATGTCGCGGGAGATACCGATGAGGATCACGCGCATCCAGTATTGGAAGATACCCTTGAGCAGCGCCAGGCCCACCAGGTAGCCGGCAAAGCGCACGAAGGCCGCACCGCTGCGGAAGGAATCCACCGCGCCGCGGATCATCAACGGCTGGAGCGCCTGCGTCAGGTCTTTCATCACCAGGCACAGCCCGCCCAGCGCCATGCCCCAGCGATACCTCCACAAGTACTTGCGGACGGTGTGCAGCGATTCCCACATGAGCTAGATCCCGAACACCGAGGTCAGGGTTTTGGTCCACTCCATGAATGCGATTTTCTGGCCTTCGCGATTGTGCCACCAGGCGGTAGCGGTGAAGAAATGGTCGGGTGAGGCGACCACCCGCAGATCCGGCCCGCCGCCGCGTTGGCGCTCCGCGCTGAGGTAGATGCGCCGCGCCCGGCTGGTGTGGTAGTCGCTCGTCACTAGCAGAAAGCTATGGATATTGCGTTGCTTGAGCGCGTCCAGAACCGCCACGGCTTCCTCGCGGGTGGAAAGCCCGGTGTGACGCAGCGGGATGAACCACTCGGCAGGGTATCCCTTGCGGACGGCGAACTGAATCGCCGCGTCGGCTTCATTGATGTCGTACATGCCAGGCGGCCCGCTCACCAGGACCAGCGGCACGTAGCCCTGCCTGACCAGTTCCGCCCCTTTGATCAGCCGGTGCCCCCATTGGTCGCCGCCCAGCACCACGGCGATCTCGGCTTTGCCCGCGCCGTCATCGTGGATCAGCGCCTTACCAAGCGCGGCCAGCCAGAGATCCCGCGCCAGAAACACCACTACGCCCAGAGTCAGCAGGGCCAGCGCGGACTTGAAAACGGCAGAGCGGCGTGCAACCACGAACTACTTCTCGTCCGTCGAGTTTTTCTGATCCAGATTGCCCACGGTCTTCAGCCGTTGGTACAGGCGTTCGACTTCGGCCTCGTCCTCGGGCCGGAGGATGCGGTAGCGAGGCATGGGAGGTGGTTGTTTGCGTTCGCTGCCCGGCGCCAGCACTTCGCCCCAGTACTGCCGGTATGGGATGCCGTCGATGAGGGCGTCGCGCGAGAGGCGCCGCAGATGGCGCAGCAGGCTGTTGCAGCTATCCAGATCGCCCGGATAGACCAGCAGCAGGCGCGAATCGTCGAACAGGGTCATGTGGATGATCAGCGGGGAAATCCACCCGGTGCGGTCCAGGCGCCGGATGTCCATCCAGGGGATGATTCGCCCGCCGATGGAGACGTACCCTTCGTGGATCTCGATTGCCGGACGGAAAGCCAGCAGGAAGAGCAGACCGGCGGTGAGCAGAAACAAACCGGCCGGGACGTACGCCACTGCGACGTGCACTCCGGCTCCCAGCCAGCCGCACAGACCGGCCAATGCAACCGCGCTCATTCCGAACCACCGGTAGTGTCGCGCTGGTAGATAGCGAGTCATGCCAAAGCCGCCCTTGTTTTTAGACTACTCCCGCGACGCCAGCCCGTCAACGTGCGCGTAGAGTTTGTGCCCCGCGCAGGGTGTAATGAATCCCGCTCCAGATGGTAAAACCCGCACAAACCCAAAGCATTGCGGACGAAATGGCATGCAAAGCCGCCGCCGGCCAGATATTTTCGACCATATACGTCACGGCGGCCGAAATCTGCACGAACGTCGATATCTTGCCCCACAGGCTGGGCGGGAACTTCCTCATCCTGGTCAACGCCATGACCGCCACCACCGCCAGGAGGATGTAGATATCGCGTCCCAGAACCACCGCCACGAACCACCAGGGAACGCTTCCCGTGGCGCCCAGCGCCAGGAAGATCCCGCTGAGCAGACATTTATCGGCAATCGGATCCAGGTAAGCGCCCAGTTGGGTGGCCTGCCGGAAGGTGCGGGCGAGGGCGCCATCGATTACATCGGTTACCGCCGCCACGAAGAACAGTTCCAGCGCCCGCGTGTGCCGCCCGTCCAGGATGGCTCCGATGACATAGGGAACCAGAATCAACCGGAACAGGGTAAATAAATTGGCGAGGTTGAACCAGCGCGGCATGTATTCATCGAGTGTAACGCGCGGCGCTATAATCGGACCGAATTGAGGCTGCGTGCGTCGCTCGAGCGGAATCGACAATCTGATCCAGGACTTCACCTACGCCGGCCGGACCTTGCGAAAGAGTCCGATATTCACCGCCACCGCGGCCCTGACCCTCGCTCTCGGGATCGGCGCCAGCACGGCGATCTTCAGCGTGACCAATGCCGTGCTGTTACGGCCCCTTCCCTACCAGAACCCGGATCGGCTGGTATTGGTGTTCTGGGAGAACCAGCCGGCGAATCGCAGGAGCTTCCTCTATTCCAACGCCGATTTCTTCGACCTGCGTGCCGGCGCCGGAGCGGTTTTCGAAGATATCGGGGGCGTCGCCTCCTTCCGCGCGTTTGTGCCCCGCGAAGACGGCAGTTTGGAACAGATCGGCAAGGCGCTGGTTACCACCAACTTTTTCCGCTTGATGGGAGCCAAAATTGCGTTTGGCCGCGATTTCGCGGCGGCCGACGCCGTGCCCCAGCCCGCCCAGGCGGAGGTTCTCATTCCGCCGGGCAGTGCGGCCATCCTCAGCTATGAATACTGGCAGCGGCGCTATGCCGGGAGCACCGCTGTTCTGGGCCAGGAAATGCCCGGCTCCCCGCAGCACGGCCCCCGGATTATCGGTGTGCTGGCGCCCGGCTTCCGGCTGTATTTCCCGCCCGGCTCAGGGGCTGACGCCGCCCCCGATTTTTGGGTGGCGAACAATATCGGTTACGACGCTGCCCATCGGAACCTGCTGACGGTTGGGGCCATCGGCCGGCTGAAGGGGGGCGTAACGCTGCGGCGGGCGCAAGAACAGCTCGATGCCCTGTCGC
Organism: Candidatus Solibacter sp.; assembly: GCA_017883355.1. Taxonomy (GTDB): domain Bacteria; phylum Acidobacteriota; class Terriglobia; order Bryobacterales; family Bryobacteraceae; genus Solibacter. The sequence goes on along the minus strand of JADGNS010000109.1, from coordinate 5,089 downwards.
CGGAACTGCGGAAGAGTTCCTTCGATCCGTCCGCGGCCCTGCGGCTGCGGCCGATGCGCCAGTACCTGGTGGAGGAAGTCCGTCCCGCGATACTCGCGCTGATGGGCGCGGTAATCTTCCTGTTGCTCATCGCCTGTGCGAATGTGGCGAACCTCCTGCTGGTGCGGGCATCGTTGCGCCAACGGGAACTGGCGGTGCGCGCCGCGCTGGGTGGAAGCTGGTGGCGCCTTGTCTCCCAGATGCTGGCGGAGTCGCTGCTTCTTTCGGGATTGGGCACACTGCTGGGTGTGGCCTTCGCCTGGCTCGGTATCCACCTGCTGGTGGGCCTGGCCCCGGCGACCCTGCCGCGGATCGAATCCACCGCCATCGATTGGCGGGTCCTGAGCTTTGCGGCGGCGGCGGGGCTGGCCGCTGTTGCCATCTTCGGCCTGATGCCGGCAATGCGCGCCGCCATGCCTGATGTGAACCAGGTCCTGCGCGGCGGGCGAGCCCCGGGATTGGGAGGGGCCCACGGGCTGCGTAACACCGTGGTGATCGCCGAAGTCGCGCTCTCGTTTGTCCTGCTCATCGGTTCCGGCCTGACGTTGCGGAGTTTCGTCGCATTGCGCCGCGTGGACCCCGGCTACGATCCGCGCGGCCTGCTGACGTTTTTTGTTACCCGAGAGTGGCAATTGACTCGGCAGCAGGGCCGTCTGGAGTTGCTGCGCGATATTCGCGCCCGATTGCGCGCGCTGCCGGGTGTCGAGAACGCGAGCGAAGCTCTGGCCCTTCCGCTTGGCGGCGGTTCTCGCCCCAGAAACTCGGCTGCGTCACAGCCGCGGCCGGCGCCGGCAAGCTCCGAAGGCGCCGATTTTCAGCAGGTGCTGCCCGGCTATTTCGAAACGCTCCGCACACCGCTCCTGGCGGGGCGCTGCTTCACCGAGGACGATAACGCGCCCGGGCGCAACGTGGTAGTCATCGACCAGCTTCTCGCCGCCAGGGCCTTCCCGAATGAATCGGCGGTAGGAAAGCGCATCCTTCTGCCCGATCCGGCTACGCCGTGGGCCGAGGTGATCGGCGTCGTCGCGCACCAACGGCTGTCGTCTCTGAGTGATCCAGGCCGGGAAACGATCTATTTTTCCGACGGATTCTGGGGGGTTGGTGTGTCGCGGTATTGGATGGTTCGAGTGGCCGGCGATCCCGCGAAATACGCCGCGGCGGCGCGCGCCGAGATCGCCAGGGCCGATCGCAAAATGGTGATTTCGAAGATGCGGCCCATGCAAGCGCTGGTGGACCAGGACCAGGCCGGAACGCGCTTTTCGCTTCTCCTCATCGGCATATTCGCCGCCATCGCGTTATTGCTGGCCGGCGTCGGGCTCTATGGTGTGCTCTCTAGCGTCGTGCGGCAGCGCACCGCGGAGATCGGCGTCCGCATGGCCCTCGGCGCGGCTCCCGCCAGCATCTTGAAGCTCGTGGTCGGCCACGGACTGCGCCTCACTACCGTGGGCCTTGTGATCGGCTTGCTGGCGGCCCTCGGCCTCACCCGCATGATGGACACCATGTTGGTAGGAGTCAAAGCGACCGATCCAGCCACATTCGCCGCCATGACTCTCCTCTTCTTTCTGGTCGCCGGTGTCGCGTCCTGGGTGCCCGCGGCCCGCGCGGCTAGCCTTGACGTAAACGCCGCCTTACGTGAGGAGTGAAGAGTGCCTGCCGGAAGCAGAGGCAGCATTAGGATGGGGAAGACTGCGGGCGCTCAATAATTTGTCGGGCCGGCTGGGATACCGGCCCGCTACCGTTCATATAGCACTTAGGAGGAACACACAACCGTCCCATGGCCGGGGCATTCGCAGGGGTCTGCCCCGCCACGAGGACATTCTCTTTGTCTTTTGCTATCTAGTCACGCGAGCGAGGGAATCGTCTCAAGATTATTCACTTCGCCCGCGCCTTCCGATGGCTCGCACGAATAAACCCGCGGCGTCACGCCGAATTCCTGAGCGTAAGCGCGTGCGATGCTCGCCTGGAAACTCGCGGCGGCCTCCGCGTGCAGCAGCGTCACGGTACATCCGCCGAATCCGCCGCCCGTCATGCGCGACCCGTATACGCCATCGATCCCGAGCGCGGCGTCCACCAGGAAATCCAACTCCGCGCAACTCACCTCGTAATCGTGTTGCAGGCTGCGGTGGGATTCCACCATCAGCTTGCCCATGCCGGCCGCGTCGCCTTGCGCGCTGGCTTCCGTGAAGCGGTTGACCCGCGCATCTTCCGTCACCACATGGCGCGCGCGCCGCGCCACCACGTCGGGCAGCCGCGAAGCCACGCCCTCGAACTGCTCCGGCGAAACGTCGCGCAGACTCTGCACGTCCGGGTAAACCGCCGCGATGCCTTCCACCGCGGCCGCGCATTCCTTCACCCGGTCGCGGTACGCGGAGCCGGAGAGCGCATGCTTCACCATGGTGTTCACCGCGATGAACGTGATGCCCTCGGGCAGTTTCACCAGGCGGTGTCCCAGGCTGCGGCAATCGATTTCCACCGCCGAATGCGCCCGCCCGAAAACCGAGATGTACTGGTCCATGATGCCGCAGGGCATGCCCACGAAATTGCGCTCGGCGCGCTGGCAGAGTTTGGCCAGTTCCAACGGAGCGAACTCGCGCCCCCCCAGCAGCGCGAGCGCGGAAGAAACCTCCAGCGCCGCCGAGGAACTGAGGCCCGAGCCGTCCGGCACCGTGCTGCGGATCAGCAGATTGGCTCCCTCGATGGCCATGCCGGCGTGCACCAGTTCCTGCGCCACGCCGACGGGGTAGTCCGTCCATTGGCCGGTGCGCTCCACCGAGCCCAGGCTCGATGCGTCGAACTCGCGCAGTTCCTGGCGGTCTTCCGAATAGATGCGCAGTTTGCCGTCGCCCGAGGGCGCGGCCGCGATGAAAGTCGCCAGGTTCAGCGCCACGGGCAGGACGAAGCCGAGATTGTAGTCGGTGTGCTCGCCGATCAGATTGACCCGGCCAGGCGCCCGGTACACGCGAGGCCGCTGTGTGGGGCCGAAGTGTTTATGGAATGCGTCGATCATGAGTCTTCGTGTTTGGACAGCCTGCTGAGACCCAGCATGATGAGGCCGAATGCCAGCATGACCAGCCCGCAATATAGATTCACATTGGAATCCGTCAGCGCCGCCCGTTCCGACGGCGCGAAAACGCCCATGGCCAGCAGAATCAGGCCGACTATGGAGAAGAAAAAGCCCGTAGGCACTCTGAGATCCAGCATATTAGGCGAACCAGAAATTAAGGAATAGAGCCAATGCGGCGATAACGAAGGCCAGCGGCACCGGACGCTTGTACCAGGCGACGCCCTCGTCGTGTTTCAACTCGGTGAGCCCGTACACCAGGCCGGTCAGTTCCGACTCCGGCCGCGGCCTGGTGGCCAGGCTGACCAGGATGGTCACCAGCGTACACATAGTAAAGGCCACGATCGACATCCAGAAATTCTGCGCCATCGTGGAGGGGAAATGGTAGAAGGCGGCGTCCGCGCCGGTGATCCAGCCGCCCTTGCCTTCGGCCACCGTGCATCCGTGAGCGATGCCGGCCGACGCCATGCCGGAGAGCAGCCCCCAGAAGGCGCCGTGACCTGAACTGCGCTTCCAGAACATGCCCAGCAGGAAGGTGCCGAAGAGCGGGGCGTTGACGAAACTGAACACCAGTTGCAGCAGGTCCATGATGCTGTTGTAATACTGCGCCACGTAGGCGCAACAGATGGAGAGCGCCACGCCCACTACCGTAGTGACGCGTGCCACGGTGAGGTAATGATGGTCGGCTTTGCCGGGCCGGATGTAGGCCTGATAGATGTCGTAGGTAAAGACGGTGTTGAAGGCGGTGACGTTGCCCGCCATGCCGCTCATGAAGGAGGCCATCAGGCCGGTCAGCCCGATGCCCAACATGCCGGCGGGGTAAAACTGGGCCATCAGGGTAGTCAGCACCTGGTCGTAATCCGGCCCGCCGGCCTTCATGGGCAGCACGTAGCCCAGCGCCATTTGGGAGAGCGCCAGCGCGGCGATGCCGGGCACGATGATGATGAACGGCAACAGCATTTTCGGCAGCGCCGCAATCACCGGCGTACGCCGCGCCGCCGACGCCGAGTTCGCCGCCATGGCGCGTTGGATCACCAGGAAGTTGGTACACCAGTAGCCGAACGACAAGACGAAACCGAGCCCGGCGACGAGGCCGAAGATCTCGATGCCCATGGGGTTCTGGTTGGTGTGCGCAATGTACTTCCAACTGTGGGTCATGACGTCGCCGTTCATGCCGTTGGGCAGCGTCATGGTCTTCAGCCGCGCGGCCATGCCGCCCCATCCGCCGGCCTTCGTCACCGCCATGATGGCCAGCGGCGAGAAGCCCATGACGATCAGGAAGAATTGCAGAACCTCGTTATAAATCGCGCTGGTCAGGCCGCCCAGGAATGTATACGCCAGTACGATGGCGGCGGAACAGAGCACGCTGGCGGTGAAACTCCATCCCAGAATCAGGTGCAGCAGAAGGCCCAGCGCGTACATCGAAATCCCCGACGAGAACACCGTCATGACGGCGAACGCCAGCGCGTTCAGCGCGCGCGTCTTTTCGTCGAAGCGGAGTTTGAGATACTCCGGCACGCTGCGTGCCCGGCTGGCCCAGTAAAACGGCATCATGAAAAGTCCCACGAAAATCATGGCCGGAATCGCGCCCACCCAATAGAAGTGGGCCGTCATGATGCCATACTTTGCGCCCTGCCCCGACATGCCCACCAATTCCTGAGCGCCGAGATTGGCCGACAGGAAGGCGAGGCTGGTGATCCATACAGGCACCGAACGGCCGGACGTAAGAAAATCCCCGCTGGTGGAGATCTTGCTACGAAGCCTCCAGCCGATACCGAGGACGAAGCCGAAATAGATGGCGAGAATGACGTAATCGACTACGGCGAGTTTCAACGGTGGACCTCTGCATTTCCACAGATTTTACAAAAAGAGAAACCTGAGCATATCACAGTGGGGCAGGCGCTTTCGCCTGGATAGCGTCGGGATAAACCGGCGTGAAGTAGTGAATGAAAGAGTCATACAGGAAAAGGAGGCGAACCATCCTGACCC
>JADGNS010000108.1 GCA_017883355.1 Candidatus Solibacter sp. | reverse complement strand
TGCCTCCTTTTCTCTCTCTTATTCCGCGCCGCGAGCAGTCCCTTTAGAAACTTCGCGCAAAAAACAGAAGAAATCTCACGCCCGCGTATGCCGCCAGCAGCCAAAGCAGCACTTCATTGCGTTTGGCGAAGCGCCGGACGCGCTGCCAGGGGGACTCCGCATAGGCCTTCACGGCCAGCCCGTCCTGGAATCGCTCGATCTCGCACAGCACGGCGCCCACATCGGGATACCGCTCGTCGGGCCGCTGGCGCATCGCCTTGGCTGCGATCGCGCCCAGAGGAGGCGGCGCGTCCCCGGGCAGTACGAAACGCACGAAGGCACCCAAAGCGTACACGTCGGAACGCTGGTCGAGCGGTGTTTCCGGGGCGCGAAAGGCCGGCGTCCCGGCCACCCCTTCCACGGCCCAATCCATCACGTAGACCTCGCCGAACGGGCCCACCATCACGTTCTGCGGCTTGAGATCGCGATGCAGCACCCCGCAACTGTGCGCATACGCCAGCGCCTCGCCCACCCGCTGCACCACGCGCAGGCGCTCGCCCAGCGGCGGGTTGCCCGCCACGTAACGGTCGGCGCGTACCCCGGCCACCAGCTTCATGGCGTAAAACGCGCGGCCGTCGGGCAGCGTTCCCGTCTCGTACACCGGCACGATGCCGGGGTGCTCCAGGTGCGCGATCAGGCGCGCTTCGCCGGCCCACTCGGCATCCATCACCTTGAGCGCCACGCGCCGGAGAAGCTGCGTGTCGCGGGCGGCGTAGACCACCCCCATCCCGCCGCGGCCAAGCTCTTCCTGCAACTCGTAGCGCGTACCGGCGAGGTCCGGAAGGTCCACCACTTCGCGCAGATGATGCAGCACCGAATCGCTCAGGTCCACAGGCGCCGCAGCTCCTCGCGCAGGTCGCGCTCGCCGGCAGTGGTGCCGCGCAGGCGCCCGGTCACGAAACCGCGCAGCCGGCGGCGCGCCCATGCCAGATAATTGGTCACCGAGGTTTCCGCCACTCCATGGCGGCTCGCCAGTTCGGCATAGGACGGCCGCTCGCCCTCCGCCAGATCGTACGCTTCGAAGACCTGCCACTCGGTGTGCTTGCCGGCGCTCGCACACTCGGCGCGCAGGTCTTCGAGGGCCAGGGTGAACAACTGGCGGCGCCATTCCTGCTGGAAGATCTCCTCGGGCGTTTCGCTGCCTGGCGATTGAGCGTCCAGTTCGACGAACTCCACGCCGCCGCCGCGCTTCTGGCGGTTCTCCGCCTCGTGCTGCGTGGCGGCGTAGCGTTCCACGGCCAGCCGGAGATAGGTGCGGAAGCCGGCCTTCGACGGGTCGAAGCGCTGGAAGAAATCGCGTTCCAGGGCAGAGGCGAAGAAGCCCTGCGTGAGGTCCTTGGCGGCTTCGTTGTCCTTGTGGAACTTAAAGCGAATGAATTTGTAAACCGGCTTCCAATAGAGCGCCACGACGCGTTCCATGGCCAGCGGCTCGCCGGCCGCGGAAGCGATCAGCGACACCTGGGTGGAAGGAAAACGGTCGCGGTTGCCGCCAATCGCAGTGTCGGGATCGCCCCACATCAGGCCATGATGCTACCACGCCGGCGAGGGACGGGACGAGCCCATCCGCAGCTCCCCGCAGCTCCCCGCTATTGTGAGCACATCGATTTCCTGATACGATCCCCGCATGAAACATTTGTGTGCATTACTTGTACTCGTGTTGCCGCTCGCCGCGCAGCGCAAGCCGGGCAGCCAGCTCGATCATCTGCCGCCCAATATCGAGGTTCTGACGCATTTCGGCGAGCGCGCCGACATCTCGCCGGACAACCGCCAGGTGGCGTTCATGGCGAAGAGCTTCGGCGACGCCTTCGCGATCGATCTCGGCACCCGCCACATCCGCTGCCTTACCTGCAATGTGCCCGCCGCGGCATTCCTGCGGGTCATGCATCTGTCGACAGGCGACTACCTTTTGATCGGCCCGGACCACTTTGAGGATATACGGATCAGCCGCCATCGGGACAACGAGCTATGGGTTCTGAAAAGCGCACCGGGCTCCAAGCCTGTCAAGCTGGGAGAGAAAATGAGCGAGGGCGCGGCCCTTTCCAAGAAGAGTCTCAAGATCTCCTATTCCCAGACCCACGAGCAGGCGCCCGACCTGGCGGCTGACGCCTCCCGGCTCATTGTGGCCGACGTGGATCTCTCCGGCGCGGCTCCCAAGCTGGTCAACAAGAAGACCGTGTATGAGAGCAAGGACCGCAACTGTGTCCTCGAGGCCCAGGACTTTTACGATAACGACAGCAAGATGACCTTCACCTGTTACCAGCCCAAAGGATTGGCTACGGTCATGGGGATTGACCTGAAGACGCTCCAGGTGGTGGATTTTTCCAAGGCGCCGGGCACGTACAACGAGACCGAGGGCATCTTTCCGGACGGCCGTTATACGTGTGTCGAGGGCGATCGGCAGGTGGAACAACTGGGCGGCCAACACGGCTCGGGCAACATCGACATCTGGAAGCTGCGGCTGGACGGTACGGGGAAAGACTTCGTCCGCCTGACGCACTTCAATGACTACGAAGCCGGCAAGTCCTCCAATCCCGTGGTGTCGACAGACGGGCGCTTCATGGCCTTCCAGACCGCGCGCACCACCGATCCCGCCGGTGTCGGCTATGGCATACTGCTCTACTGGTTCGACAAGCCGGCCAAATGACCGCGCCGAAACGTTCCGGCCGAAACAAATGGAAAATAAACAAAAATGGGAGATGCCCCGTAGGCGGTCGGGTGTATAATCGGTCCAAAACCGAGTGTAATCGCTTTCATCGCGCATTTAGGCCAGGATGCAAACGGGAGGTTGTGGCATGGTTGTCTCCAATAAGTGGACGAGAAATGCTATTGCTGTCAGTAGCTTGCTGCTGACCATCGTAGTGCTCGGAAACGGGCCGGCACTGTATGCGCAGGCAGTATCCAACGCTTCGGTGACAGGTCGAGTCTTAGACGAGCAAGGTGCCCTGGTAGCCGGCGCCCAGATCAAGATGACCGGAGTGGACACCGGCGCGGTCTACAATGCGGTCACCAACTCGGATGGCATCTACACCATCCCGAGTCTGCCGATCGGAGCCTACACGCTCGAATCGACGGTCTCCGGATTTCAAACGTACGCGCAAAGCGGCATTCTCTTAAGAGTTGGCGACCACGTGCAGCTCAACGTCAGCCTGAAAGTAGGGGCAGTGGCGGAAAGGGTGGAGGTGCACGCCAACGCCGGCTTGGTGCAGACGCAGCAAAATACCATCTCCCAAGTGGTGGATCAGCAGCGCATCGTCGAATTGCCGCTCAATGGCCGCGATGCGACCCAGCTCATTACCATCTCAGGCGCGGCCGTGAATCATAGCGATGGAACCAACACCGGCAGCAAGAGCTTCTTCAGTTCACAATCCATCTCCATCGCGGGCAGCGCGGGCGACGCCACCAACTACCTGCTGGATGGCGGAGACAACAACGATAGCTTCACCAATGTGAATATGCCGTTCCCCTTTCCCGATGCGCTGGCGGAGTTTAGCGTGGAGACCAGCACTCTGCCGGCCCGCAACGGCCTGCATCCCGGCGGCGTCGTCAATGCGGTCACCAAGTCCGGGTCGAATCGATGGCACGGGAACCTTTTTGAGTTCATCCGCAATGGGCATGCCAACGCCATCAACTATTTTGCGCCTAAGCAAGACAGCCTGAAGCGCAACCAGTTCGGTGGCACCATCGGCGGTAAGATCATCCGCGACAAGCTATTCTTCTTCGCCGGTTTTCAGCAATCCGATATCCGGCAGGACCCATCTTCCAGCACCGCCTTTGTTCCCACCGCGGCGGCGCTCGCCGGCGACTTCAGCGCCCTCGACGGCCCCGGTTGCCAGACCAGGGGCGTGGCTCGTGTGGTGAACGATCCCACAACTGGCATCCCGTTGCCCAACTTCCAGATTAGCCCAGCCCGCTTCGATCCGGTGTCGGTCGCTCTCGCCAAATACTTGCCGCCGACGACCGACCCCTGTGGCAAGGTTTCCTATGGTATCCCGATACAGTCCAATGAAAGCCAGATCGTGGGACGCGTCGATTGGATCGTCAACGCCAAACACTCCCTCTACGGGCGTTATTTTATGGATGACTACACGCTCAAGGCATTCTTCGATCCTCACGACATCCTCGTCACCTCAGTGACGGGAAATGTAGAGCGCGCCACGACGTTCGTCCTGGGCGACACATACACCCTCAGCGGGTCCACGGTAAATTCCTTCCATGCCACTCTGGGCCGCAGGAGCAACAACCGCGGCCCCAATGCCAACGGCGTCAATATGGCTACACTCGGAGCCTCAAGCCTCTACCAGGGCACGCCGAATTTCTTGCAGGTCGCTGTCAACAACGGCGGATTCGCGGTGGGCTGCGGCACCTGTGCTCTCGGGAGATTCCCCGTCACCAGTTTCCAATATGCCGACGACGTGGATATTCTGCGCGGCAAGCACCAGATTGCCTTCGGCGTGGATTTCATCCGCACCCGGGAGATCCAGGAAAATCACTATAACGACAACGGAGTGTTCAGTTTTTCCGGCCAGTATAGCAACGATCCGCTGCTGGACTTCCTGACCGGCAAGATGAACACCTTCAATCAGAGCGGCCAGCAACTCAATGATCTTCGCCAAAATATATTTGGGATGTATGTGCAGGACACGTATCATGTGACCCGTACATTGGTTGCCAATATCGGCCTTCGCTGGGAACCCTTCCTGCCTGAGTTTGACCACTACGATCGTGGCAGCACCTTCTCCCGCGCGGCTTTTGACGCTGGCCAGGTCAGTCAGATTTATGCCAATGCGCCTGTCGGTTCGCTCTTCGCCGGCGACCCCGGGGTCACTCATACCTTCACCGATAAAAGGCTTGCGAACTTCTCTCCTCGCCTTGGATTCGTCTTCGATCCCACCGGGACTGGAAAGACGACGCTCCGCGTGGGTGCGGCCTACCTGTACGATTCGGTAGCTGCCTTCATTCCCTACCGCATGGTCGCCCAAAACCCGCCCTACGGCCCCCAGGTCACGCTCACCAGCGGCCCCTACCAGTTCGCTAACCCCTGGGGCAACGTCGCCGGAGGCAACCCCTTCCCGCTCCCCACCCCCAGTAAGAATGTCTCCTTCCCCATCGCCAATGCGGAAGTGTTTCTGCCGCCCCATCTGCATTCCCCGACCGTGGCGCAATGGAACGCCAGCATGCAACACCGCTTCAGCGAGAATTGGATCTTCTCCATCTCTTATCTGGGCAACAAGACATCCCACTTATGGATCGGCAATGAGACCAACCCGGCCGTTTACATTCCCGGCAACTGCGGCAGCGCGCTCTGCTCGTCCACGGGTAACACCCAGGCCCGCCGCGTCCTGTCCCTGTTGAACCCCAAAGCTGGCGCATACTATTCCAGCATGATCACGGCCAACGACGGCATTGATGCCAATTATAATGGCCTGCTTACCTCCATTGAGCACCGCTTCGCCCACAGCTATACGTTACTGGCCAATTACACCTGGTCGAAATGCCTCGGCATCGCCCCCATGAATTCTTTTTCCGGGCCCGTCTTCCAGGACCCCAATAATGCAAAGGGAGACTATGGTCCCTGCACCTATGACGTGCCATTTCTCTTCAACACCAGCGTCGTGTATGCAAGTAAGGTTGCCAATGGCGGCCTCGCCGGCCATCTTCTAAACGGCTGGAATCTCGCTCCTCTCATCCGCTACTCGAGCGGATTGCCGGTGAACCCGACAACCGGCAAGGATAATTCGCTCACCGGCGGGGGCTTGGACCGGCCCAACGTGGTATCCGGCGCACAGACGTATACCGGTGCCAGTCATGGTCTGGTCTACCAGTACGTGAATCCCAGTCTCTACGCCGCCAACGCCATCGGTACGTTTGGCAATGCCGGGCACTTAAGCTTGCGGGGCCCCGGTTACTTCGATGTCGATATGGCGCTTAGCCGTGAATTCCACCTGCGCGAGGGGTTGCGGATCAGCGCACGGGCGGAAGCATTCAACTTGCTGAATCATCCCAACTTTGGGTTGCCGGTAGCCAACATTTCAGCCAGCAACTTCGGGCGGATCACGAACGCATTCGACCCACGCATCATGCAAGCATCCATGAAGGTGATCTTCTAATTTCGCGGCCCAATCCATCCTGCGAAGACGACAGCCGTGACCTGTCCCGGCGCATGGACGCCGCCAATCGCGGCGTCAGCGTCGCCCACACATCGGGCCATGATGCTACCCCGCCGGGCAGGGGCGGGGCATGCCAGCCTACGCTACGGCGTGAGCCACGCCGGCCTGATCCTTCAGGGCAGCGGCCTTATCCGTGGCTTCCCAGGTAAAGGTATCTTCGGTCCGTCCGAAGTGGCCGAAGGCGGCTGTCTTCCGATATATGGGACGCCGCAGGCGCAGCGTGTCGATGATGGCGCGCGGGGTCAACAGGAAGTTGGCGCGCACCAGCTCGGTGAACTTGGCATCCGGAATCAGGCCCGTGCCGAAGGTGTTCACCATGACGGACACCGGTTCCGCCACGCCGATGGCGTACGCCAACTGCACTTCGCAGCGCGACGCCAGCTTCGACGCCACGATGTTCTTGGCGATGTAGCGCGCCATGTAGCACGCCGAACGGTCGACCTTGGTCGGATCCTTGCCGCTGAACGCGCCGCCGCCGTGACGGCCCATACCGCCGTAGGTATCGACGATGATCTTGCGGCCCGTCAACCCCGTATCGCCGTGCGGACCGCCCACCACAAACCGGCCCGTCGGATTGATGTGGTACTTGGTCTGCTCGTCCACCATGTCCGCCGGAACCACGGCGTCGATGATGTGCTTCTGCACTTCGGCGCGCAGGTCCTCGATGGAAATGTCCGGGCTGTGCTGGGTGGAAATCACCACCGTTTCGATACGCTTCGGCTGGTTGTCCACGTACTCCACCGAAACCTGGCTCTTGCCGTCCGGCCGCAGGAAGTTCAGCAAGCCCTCGCGACGGGCGTCGCTCAGGCGGCGGCACAGCTTGTGCGCCATCATAATGGGCAGCGGCATCAGTTCGGGCGTCTCATCGCAGGCGTAGCCGAACATCATTCCCTGGTCGCCCGCCCCGCCGGTATCCACGCCCATCGAAATATCGGGCGATTGGGACTGGATCAGGTTGTGCACGCCGCAGGTATTGGAATCGAAGCCGTAGGCGGCGTCGTTGTAGCCTACGTACTCGATGGTGCCGCGCGCGATGCGCTGCACGTCCACGTAAGTCTTCGTGGTGATTTCACCGGCGACGATGCAAGTCCCGGTGGTCACCAGAACTTCGCAGGCCACGCGGCCCATCGGGTCATCCGCCAGGACCGCGTCCAGAACGGCGTCCGAAATCTGGTCGGCGATTTTGTCCGGGTGCCCTTCGGTCACCGATTCCGACGTAAAAATATGTCTTTGATTGTCTGCCAAGGGATGTCTCCAGTCTTTCTAATAACGATAGTTCTCGGCCTTGTACGGGCCTTCCACCGGCACGCCCAGATACTCGGCCTGCTTGGCCGTCAGCGTGGTCAGCTTGACACCGATCTTCTCCAGGTGCAGGCGCGCCACCTCTTCATCCAGCTTCTTGGGAAGAGTATACACGCCAATTTTGTACGTGTCCTTATTCTTCCACAGATCGAGCTGCGCCAGCGTCTGGTTGGCGAAGCTGTTGCTCATCACGAAGCTCGGGTGGCCCGTGGCGCAGCCCAGGTTCACCAGCCGGCCCTCGGCCAGCACGAACATGCTGTCGCCGGAGGGGAACGTGTACATGTCCACCTGCGGCTTGATGTTGGTGCGTTTGGCGTCGCTCTGGTTCAGCCGGTCCATCTGGATTTCGTTGTCGAAATGCCCGATGTTGCACACAATCGCCTGGTCCTTCATCTTGCGCATGTGTTCCAGGGTGATGATCTCGCAGTTGCCCGTGCAGGTCACGTAGATATCGCCGCGCCCCAGGGTGTCTTCGATGGTGGTGACTTCGAAGCCTTCCATCGCCGCCTGCAAGGCGTTGATGGGGTCGATCTCGGTCACGATGACGCGCGCGCCCATGCCGCGCAACGAATGCGCCGAGCCCTTGCCCACGTCGCCGTACCCGCAGATTACCGCGACCTTGCCCGCTACCATGACGTCGGTGGCCCGCTTGATGCCGTCGGCCAGCGATTCGCGGCAGCCGTAGAGGTTGTCGAACTTGCTCTTGGTCACCGAATCGTTGACGTTGATGGCCGGCACCAGCAGCTTGCCCTGTTCCTGCATCTTGTACAGGCGGTGCACGCCGGTGGTGGTTTCCTCGCTGACGCCGCGCCACGCCGCCACCATTTTGTGCCAGCGCTGGGGATCTTCCGCGTAGACCTTTTTCAGCAGGTCTTTGATGACCTTCTCCTCGTGGGCTTCCGAAGGGCTGTTGACCCAATCGCTGCCGTTTTCGAGCTCATACCCTTTGTGGAGGAGGAGCGTCACGTCGCCGCCATCGTCCACTACCAACTGCGGACCATGCCCGCCGGGATGGCTGACGGCCTGATAGGTGCACCACCAGTACTCTTCGAGGCTCTCACCCTTCCAGGCGAATACCGGCACGCCGGAGGCGGCAATGGCCGCCGCCGCGTGATCCTGCGTGGAGAAAATGTTGCAGCTTGCCCAGCGCAGCGTGGCGCCGAGATCGACCAGCGTCTCAATCAGGACGGCGGTCTGAATGGTCATGTGCAGCGAACCGGTGATGCGCACGCCGGCCAGCGGTTTGGCGGCGGCGTACTTCCTGCGGATCGACATCAGGCCCGGCATTTCGTACTCGGCGATGGAGATCTCCTTGCGGCCCCATTCGGCCAGCGAGAGATCTGCCACTTTGAATTCGGCGGCGGTTTCGTTAATCGTTGCGGTGCCCATCTTTTATATGTCTCCGGCTTCCCTCATATCAAGAAATCTTGATACATTGATACTACAACTGTTTTTGCTATGGCGTCAATCCTGAAATCCCTGCGGCTGGCGGCCGACCCGAATCGCCTGCGCGTCCTGCTCCTGCTCGAACAGGAAGAACTCTCGGTGGCGGAACTCCAGGAGATCCTGTCCAAAGGGCAGAGCCAGATTTCCACCCACCTGGCGCAACTCAAGCAGGCCGGCCTGGTGGACGACCGGCGCACCGGGAAGAACGCCTTCTACCGCCTTACCGCGACCACGGAGTTGATGGAGCTTTTCCGCCAGGCCGCGGTGGAAATTCCCGAGGCCGCGCAGGACCAGGAGGCACTGCGCCTCGCCCTGCGAAAGCGCCGCGACCACATGCGCCGCTACTTCGACGAGCTGGCCGGCAAGTTCGGCCGCCAGTACGTGCCGGGACGGTCGTGGAAGGGCATTGCCGA
>JADGNS010001035.1 GCA_017883355.1 Candidatus Solibacter sp. | reverse complement strand
GCGTCGCCGGAGAAATCGGCCAACCCCACGGCCAGCGCAATCGTAGTGAAGAAAATCACCGCTGTGGGGATCGTGAACACCGTGAACTGCTGGCTGACAATTCCCGCGGCCAGTGCCGCGGCCAGGCACGCGGCCAGATCGCGATGCTTATCTCGAATCTTCCAGGCCGCCGTAAACCCCAGCGCGCACCACCCGGCCAGCAGCAGCACTCCCCCGACGCCCTGCCCCACCAGGGCGTCGAGAAAGATGTTGTGCGGTGATTCGTGGGCGAAATCGGGGTACGCGCGAGCCAGCGCGGCCGACTCGTAGTGGGGGAAGGCGGCAGTGAAGGTCTCGGGGCCGTGGCCGGCCAGCGGACGGGCCAGTCCCATGCGCAGGCTGTCGCGCCACAATAGCGGCCGGGCGCCACCCCAGGGGTCCTCGGCGAACCAGCGGGCGCGGCTGCGCAACGGCTGTCCCGCCGGGGAAAGGTAGAGAACCATCACCGCGAGCAGTGCCGCCCCGGCAACACTCGCCCCGCGCCACAACCCCCGGCGCGTCGGCGCGCGCCACCGGCGGAACCTCATGCCGCTCCACACCACCGCGCCTGCCGCGAGCCCGAGGAATGCCGCGCGCGTGCCAGTGAGAAGCATCGCAATCAACGCGAGCCCCGCGCATATCTTGCCGGGACGGCCGGGCACGGCGAGGCTTAGAAAGACGACGAACAGCAACCAGGTGGCGAAGTAGCTCACGTAGCCCAGCGTCGAAGGTGGGCGCACGATGGTCCAGATGCCTTCACCCACGTGATAGGCGGCGGCCGGCAGAATCGGGTCCCAGCCCAGATATTGAGCGATCCCGTAAACCGCCGTGAGCGCGCCCGCCGCGCTGACGGCGCGCACCATGATGCCGGCGCCGATGCGCTGGGTCTGGGCAGAGAGCGTCCAGGCAAGCATCACCACGGCGGCCTGCGTCAATGCGCCGTATTGCCGCCAGTGACTGCCGTAGAAAGAGAGCGCCGGGTTCGGGCTGAGCGCTGTGGATAAGGCGAGCGAGGCGAGCGTGAGCATCGCCAGCCCCGCGAGTTTGCAGCGTCGCAAGGGTACCAGCGCCACGCCGGCTGCGAGCAGCAGCACCACCAGTTTCGGCGTAACGTCGAAATAAAATAGCAGGCCCGGAGTTAGAATTAACCCAATGAGTGCAATCGCCGCGGCCTGGATCATCGGCATGTCAGGGTACACTATCTCAGGAATTCGCGGATGAGCGAACCGTTCGACGCATATCGCTACATCGGTTACCTGCGCTCCCGCTGGCGCTGGGTCGCGGCCAGCGCCGCGCTGGCCGTGGGGCTGGCGGCGGCGGCGAGCCTCGTCATGACCCCTCAGTATACGGCAACCGCGCGCCTGGTGATCGAGCCGCCCGCGGGCGCCGACCTGCGCGCCGCCATGGCGGTGAGCCCCATCTACCTCGAATCGCTCAAAACCTACGAGCAATTCGCCGAAAGCGACAGCCTCTTTCAGAAAGCGGCCCAGCGCTTCGGGCTGGAGGGTCGTCCCATCGAATCGCTCAAGCGGCGCGTGCTCTCGGTGCAGTTGGTGCGCAACACCCGCATCCTGGAAATCGCGGCTACCTTGCCGGACGCCAAAAAGGCGCAGACGCTGGCCGCGTTCCTGGCCGAAGCCACCGTGGAGATCAATCGCGCGTCGGTGTCGGAAAGCGACCAGGAGCTGCTCCGCGGCATCGAGCAGCAGGCTCGCGAACTCCGCTCGCGATTGCAGGAGACCGACGCGAGTTGGGCCAAGGCGGCGGCCGCCGAGCCCTTGCTGGGCTTGCAGTCCGCCATGGAGCAGGCCGCGGATTTGCGGTCTAAAATCGAAGAGCAGGCGCAGAGCGTGGAGTTGGAAATCGCCGATCTCGCCGAGCGCTCCAAGACCGCTGCCGGCGATGCCGGCGAATTGCGTAAGCAGGAAAGCAACGCGCGCGCGCGCCTCGTCGAGATGCGCAAGCAGATACAGGATCTGGACCGGCAGGGCGCCGAACGCGAGAAACTGCTCGCCACCCGTCAGGCGCATCGCGATCAGTTGGATGCCGAACGCGAGGCGGGGCAGAAGGCGCTGGCAGCCATGGAAACGCGTCTGCGCGACGCGCGCGGCGAAACCGGGTTTCGCGGCGAGCGCCTCAAGATCATCGATCCCGGAATCGTACCGGAGCGGCCGTCGTCGCCCAACCTTCCTCTCAATGTGGCAGCCGCGCTGCTGGCGGGGTTGGTGCTGCCCATCCTTTATCTCACCCTGGAAATGAGCTTCCAGCAAAGGCGTGCCGCGCTCGCCCGCACCACCTTCCGCGCCGTAGCCAAGGCCCGCGATGAGTAGCCAGTGGCATAAGGCTCCGCCTTGTGCATCCGAGCGAAGCTCGGACTTCTTCCTCCGCGTTCTCCGCGCCGCCGCGCGCCACGCCCCGCCGCGCCAGAATCCCTCCCTCTCTCCCAACTCTTCTCTGCGCTTGCCTCTGCGGGGTACCCGCTTGCGGGTCCTGCGTCTCTGCGTTGAAATCACCTTCCCGTTTGGTCCCGTGTGCCCGGTGGCCTCATGAATAGCGCGTCCCTTTCGCGCCCACCCTGGTGGATGCCGGCACTGTTCGGTGTATGGGCGGCGACCATTGCACTCGCGCCTGGTCTCCCCCTGAAAGCCGCTCTGGCGGCGCCCGCCGTGATCGCGCCGCTTCTCTGGTGGACTTTGCAGAATCCCGTACGGTGGCTCGCCCTATTCTTCGGCGCGGTGCTGCTCCTGCCCCCGTTGCCCATCCCACTCGGCGATTCCGGCCCCCACCCCGCCCTGCCGTTTGC
>JADGNS010000107.1 GCA_017883355.1 Candidatus Solibacter sp. | reverse complement strand
GGAGCGCAGCCGGCGGGGCCGCGCACGATTCTGGCGGTGGGGGCGCACGCGGCCGATATGGAACTGACGGCCGGTGCGATTCTGGCGCATCAAACGAAACTCGGCGACCGCGTGGTGATGCTGCATCTCACGCTGGGCGAAGGCGGGAATCCGAAGATGGCGCCGGCGGAGTACGCGGCACAGAAGCGGCGCGAGGCCATGGCGGCGGCGAAGGCGCTGGGGGCGGAGGTGCTCTTCGGACCCTACGCCGACGCCCTGCTGCCCAATGACGAAGATGCCCGCAAGTATGTGGCGGAAGTGATCCGGCAGGTGAAACCGAACTACGTGATCACGCACTGGAAGGCTAGCCTGCACAAGGACCACCGGAATACATACGCCATCGTGACGGACGCGGTGCTGCTGGCGGAGGTGGAAACGCTGAAGACGGATCACGCGGCGTACCGGGGAGTCCGCGGCGTCTACTACGCGGATAACTGGGAGGACTCCGAAGGGTTCCGGCCTTACGTGTACGTGGATGTGTCGGATGCCTTCGAACAGTGGAAGGAGGCGATTCGCCAATATCAGATGGTGCGCGGGGGCGTGTCTTCGTTCGCTTACTTCGAATACTACACGTCGCATCTGCAATCGGTGGGTGCGCTGGTGGGAAGGAAGTTCGCCGCGGCACTGGACGTGGAGGAGTACGCCAAACGCCGCGTGGTGGACTCGCTGCGGTAGGCTGGTGTGTCAGTTTTTCCGCCTTGCCAAGGCGCACACGTTCCGGCGATACTGGTTAAAGACTGGTACAGTTTGTACGATCGGTACACGATTATGACACGTCTTAGTGTCTCGAAAGCGCGGGAAGAGTTTCCGGACGTCGTAAACCGCGCCGCCTACGCGAAGGAGCGGACGATAGTCTCCCGTCGTGGGAAGGACCTGGCCGCCGTCATCCCGATAGAAGATCTGCGTTTGCTGGAGCGCCTCGCCCAGGAGGAGATGGACCGAATCGACATAGAGGACGCCCGCGCAGCTCTGGCGGAAGCGGAAGAAAAGGGGACCATCCCACTCCGTGACCTGATGCGGGAACTGGGAGACTGAGACCTGGCCTACCGGGTAGAAGTCACTCCCGCCGCCGAACGGGACGTCCGCAAGCTTGACCCTCACGTCCGCGGACAAGTGAACCGGGATATTCTCCGCCTCGAAGAGAATCCACGCCCTCATGGAGTGGAGAAGATGGAGACGAAGGAGAAGCTCTATCGCGTCTACGTAGGGCCGGGGAAGAACTACCGTGCCATCTATCAGATTCGGGATGAAGTGCTCCTCGTCCTGGTGGTGAAGGTGGGAGACCGGAAAGAAGTGTACCGCCGGGTGAAGTGAAGCCGCCGGACGCCGAGCGCCGCGTGGTGGACTCGCCGCGGTAGGGCCAGGCGCCGCATGAGATGATAGAACGTCATGATTGAAACGGGACTTCGCGATAAAGTTGTGATCGTCACCGGGGGGGCCGCGGGCATCGGTAAGGCGACGGCCCGCCGCTTCGCCCAGGAGGGCTGCCGGGTAGCCTCGTGGGACGTCAAGGATGCCGCGCCCGAAGAAGGCGGCATGTTTCAGAAGGTGGACGTGTCCAGCGCCGCCTCGGTGGAAGCCGCGGTCGAGGAAGTGGCCGGCCGGTGGGGCGCGATTCACGTTCTGGTCAACAATGCGGGGATTCTGCGGGACGGCCAGTTGGTGAAGTACAAAGAGGGCGCGGTGACCGGGCTGATGAGCGACGAACAGTTCGACGCCGTGATCGGGGTGAACCTGAAGGGCGTGTTCACATGCACGCGGGCGGTGGTGCCGCACATGATTCAGGGCGGCGGCGGGGTGATCCTGAACGCCTCCAGCGTAGTGGGGCTGTACGGCAATTTCGGACAGACCAATTACGTGGCCTCCAAGGCCGGGGTGATCGGGATGACGCGCGTGTGGGCGCGGGAACTGGGCAAGTACGGCATCCGGGTGAACGCGGTAGCGCCCGGATTCATCGCGACCGAGATGGTGCAGGCGATGCCGGAGAAAGTGCTGCAATCGATGGTGGCGCATACGCCGCTGGGCCGCGCGGGGCAGCCCGAGGATATCGCCAATGCGTACCTGTGGCTGGCCTCGGACGGCGCGTCCTTCGTGACCGGCGCGGTAATCGGCGTGGACGGCGGGGTGGTCACGGGGACCTGACGGAGGCGCCGCCACCGCGACGAGAGCAGTCGACCTCCCAAACCAGGCGGCGTCCCCAACGGCAGCGCACCGCGGAGCCTGCTAGAATTCAATTCGGTAGATCGTCTATGAAAAGCCTCCTGTTTACGCTGTTGCTTTCCGTTTCTGCGAGTTCCCTGTTCGCTCAGGGCGCCCCGCCGCAGGGGTCCGCCGACCAGCCTTACATCATGGAGTATTACTACAAGGCGCAATGGGGACACCAGCAGGAATTCCTGACTCTCTTCCTGAAGAACCACTACCCGCTCCTGCTCAAGAATGTCGCGGCCGGCCGCATGCTCTCGGTGAAAATTGAAACGCCTGCCAACCACGGGACCGAAGATGGGCGCTGGGATTATCGCGTCACCATCCGTTTCAAGAACTCGACCTTGGCGACCACCGCCAATCCCGCCGAAGAGAGCATGATCAAAGAGCTCTGGCCCGACCAGGGGACTTACAAGCGAGAGGAACAGCGGCGGTTCGAGATTCTGCTGGCCCACTGGGATCTTCCGGTGACGGATATCACGCCCGCGAAAAAATAGCGCCACGGATCGCTTGCGACCCTGATCCTCACTCACCGCGAGAGATCGACTACCGCATAAGTCTTCAATTCGGGAAGCGTGAACTCCGTGGCGTCGGATTCCACGCTGTAGTCGAGCAACTCCACGCCCGTGCCGTCGGCGAGCCACAACTGGTGTTTGGGGAACTGGCCCAGCACGCGCACGCGAATCCCATCCACCTTCCGGGCCTCCCCCGCGTAATTCAACAGATGCAGCCGTGCGTGGCCTTCCGCGGCGGTCAGCCGGACCACCACGACCTGGCTGCCATAGATTCGCACGGACCGTTTTTCATCGGTCAGGTGGAAGCGCACGGCGTGGGCCACCGTACCCGGGTTCTTGGCGTCCTCCAGGGGATACTCCCTTGTACCGAGTTTCACGTTCACCTTCAGGCGCCGGTCCGGTGAGGCCACCAACTGAAACAGCAGATTGTCGCGCACCAGGAGATTCATGACTTCGCCGGACGCCGGCGAGCCATCGTCGATATACCCGATGTCGGCCACCGGCGGCAACGGCTCTCCCGCGATGGTGCGCAGAAACTCCAGCATCTCCGCCAGGGGTTTGAGCCCGGCGGCATCGGTCCGGATCATGGCGTTGGCGCCGTAACAGAACGCTTCCGCCGCGGCCAGCGCGGCCTGCTTGCCGGTGACGTCGTAGTAGAAACGGTCCCGCGGCCGGCGGATGAACTTCCAGCCGTTGGCCACGATCCAGGGAGCGTTCGTCGCCGACGCCACATTCATGCGGTAATTCACCGTGGGCGCGAGCAACTTCACGGCGCGTTGCAGGTCCGCCGCCTCCGCCGCAACGCCGTCCACGCTCTTCCACGAAGCCAGGCGCGCCGCCGGCACCAGGATCTGTTTGATGCCGGCCTCGCGCAACGCGGGCGCGGTATCCGCCGCCCCATCCCAGAACAGCGCCGGTAAGGCCGCCAGCAGGAGAAGCATCACAGTTCGATCACCTTGAGTTTGATCCTGGCGGCGTCGAAGACACCCAGCCCGAGTGTCGACGCGTATTCGACGTGGCCGGGCTCGCGGATGTAGTGATTGGTGTTCGGGTGGCTATTATCCTTCCCCACGTGGGACATCGAACGGTCGAAGAGGGAAACGGCGCCTTCCGCCTTGCGTTTCTCCTCGATGGCTTCGATGAGTTTTTGGTCCATGGCCACCGGGTCGGTGCCGAACATGAGTTGTTTGGGATAGAAGCGGAATTGCGCCATATCGCTGAATGGGCCGCCGTGCCAGACTCCGGTTAAGCCGTCCATGATATTCAGCACCACCCGGGACCGCACCGGTTCGACATTAGCCAGCGTGCCGATAAATGTCTTGGTGTGGGTCTTCTCGGAATTGTGCGAACGGGCGACGTTCGAAAAGTTGCCGTACGCGATGTTCTTCAGGCAGCCGGTCACGCCGGATGCCTGGTGCTCTTTCAGGTTGGGCACGTTGACGATCTTGGTGAGGGTCTCGGAGACCAGCCGCGCCACGTTCGACCGCGTATCGTCTTCGCCGAAGAAACTGGTTTCGACGTAAGTCTTCGGATCGTAGTTCAGAATCGAGCTGCGCGAAGTTTCTACCGCAAAGATGTTCACCCCCGCCGGCAGGTACTTGGCATAGCCCACGCTCTGCAACTGGTTGTCAAAACGCTCGTACACCCAGATCTGTTTGGCCGGCACGCCGGCGGCAATCAGGTTCTCAGCGATGCCGGCCACTACTTCCGGAGCGGAATAGATCTTGGGAGCGCCCGAGCAGTTCACCTTGATGCCCACCACGTCTTTGGGCGAAATGAAGCGCGCCCACGCGTCTTCGGTGCGGGCATCGCCGGTGAGCGCCTTCATGCCGCTAGCGAGCATCTGTTTGACCAGTTCCCGATTGACCTTGCCGGAGGCGGCGTCAATCGAGTTCGCGGAATGGACTCGCACCACCTGGCCCGGATAAGGCCCGGGCATCCCGGGCTGAGCCGCGGGTTTATACGCGCTGACCACGCGATAGGTTGGTTCATCCGCCGGACTGGCGAGCAGCGGGGCGGCAGCAGCGACTTGCAAGAAGATTCGTCTATCCACGCTGGTGAGTGTAACCCACGCTCTCACCGGGGTCAAACCCTCGGCGCCGGACGACCCGCGGCGCGCTTTCGCGCGTGGAAAAAATACGCGGCGATTTGCCGCACGCCTGATCCTCGAAGGGCGGCGAAAAAGCATCGCAAATATTTGTAAACAAAAGATGAAACTGGAAATATGCGAGACGCATTTAACCTTCTAAGTGAATCACTCGAGAGGCGCTGTAACACGGGGATTATGGGCCGCGAAGTTGCTGCTCGCGCTGGGCGTTTTCCCGGCGCTCGGGCTCGCGCAGTTTTCTCCCGGCGCACTTTCCAAAGCGCACACCAAGCTCGACGGGCCGACGCACTGCACCAACTGTCACGTGGGTGGCGGGCGCGATCGTAAGTTGAAATGCACCGGCTGTCACGCGGAGATCAAGCAGCGGCTCACGGCGAACCAGGGTCTGCACCCTGCCCTGATGGATCAAGTGCGGATGGGCCAGACGCGGCGCGACGATCAATGCGCCAAGTGCCACTCCGAGCACAACGGCGAGAAGTTCGTCCCCATCCGCTGGGATGTCAGCCTGGATGACTTCGATCATCGCAAGACGGGCTATCCGCTGGAAGGCGGCCATGCCGGCGTGAAGTGCGCGCGCTGCCACAATCCGGAGCGGATCGCACCGGCGGCCCGCAAGGTCATCCTCATGAAGGACCTGCGCCGCACCTACCTGGGACTAGGCACAGCCTGCGCGACCTGCCACGAGGACAAGCACAAGGGGCAAGTCGGCGACAAATGCGAGCGCTGCCACACGGTCGCCAAATGGAAAGACGTCACGCGATTCGACCATAACACGGCCAAATACAAGCTGACCGGCGCCCATGCCAAAGTGGATTGCGCCAAGTGCCATGCCACGCTGCCTTCGCCCAACGCCGATGCGAAGGTGGTCCGCTACACCGGAATCCCGTTTGCGCAGTGCGCCGATTGCCACAAGGACCCGCATCGCGGTTCGTTCGCCGCCGGCTGCAATTCGTGTCATAACGATTTCGCCTGGAAGCCGGCGAGAAATACGCAGTCGTCGTTCGACCATTCCAAGACGAAATTCCCGCTGCTCGGCAAGCATGCGCCGGTGACTTGCGACAAGTGCCACAAGACCTCGGACTACAAGGCCCCGGTGGCACATGAGCAATGTAAGGCCTGCCATAAGGATATCCACGGGGGACAATTTGCCGCACGCGCCGACGCGGGCGACTGCGCAAGCTGCCATACCGCCGATGGCTGGAAGCCTTCCACTTACACGGCGCTTTCGCACGCGAAAAGCCTGTATCCATTGCTCGGCAAGCATGCCGCGGTCACCTGCGACAAGTGCCACCAACCGGCGGGCGCGGCGACCCGCTATAAGGTTCGGTACCAGGAGTGCATAGACTGCCACCGTGACATTCACGCCGGCCAGTTCGCGGACGCGTCAAACCAGAATCATTGCGAAGCCTGCCACACGGTGGATCGCTTCCAACCCGCGAAGTTCACGTTGTCGCGCCACAACCAAACGCGCTTCCCGCTGGAAGGCGGTCACGTCGCCGTCGCTTGCGGCGATTGTCACCAGAAGCGGCCGGAACTGCACGACGCCGTGGCGTATAAGATTGCCGATCGCAGTTGCACCGGCTGTCACCTCGATCCGCACCAGCCCCCGGTCCGTGGGACACGTGGGACAGACGATCGCCTTGCGTCGTCTGTCAAACAGTCGTCGGTCAAGCAGGCCTGCGAAGTCTGCCATAACGTGCGGACGTGGCGCCAGGTGGCGACCTTCGATCATTCCAAGACGCGCTTCGCTCTCACCGGATCGCACCGGGGCGCGGCCTGCGAGGAGTGCCACCGCGCCACCGCGCTTTCGGTCGGCGCCCGCAAGGTCGTATTTCAGAACGCGCCGCTCCAGTGCGTCGGGTGTCACGAGGACGTTCACGCCGGCCAGTTTGCGGCGATGTCAGAAAGCCAAGGTTGCGAGGCCTGTCACGGCAACATCAAGTGGAAGCCCGGTAAATTCGATCACCAGAAGACCAGTTTCTCGCTGGTTGGCGCTCACGAACGGGTGCCCTGCAAGGATTGCCACAGCTCAAAGAAGGAAGTGAACGGGCGGGTGGTGGTGTTCTACAAGCCAACGCCGAAAGACTGCGTGAGTTGCCATGGACCGAAGCTCAAAAATTAGGCGGCGCCTGCCGATCGTTTTGTTGACCGCGGCGCTCATCGGCGGCATGGCACAACAGAACATGCAGCGCGCGCCGGTCCGCAGCCCGCACGGGTCGCTGAATATCGCCTGCGGCAACTGCCACACGTCCATCGGGTGGAAGCCGCTGCGCGCGGTGCCGGAGTTCAATCACAACCGCGAGACCAAGTACCCGCTCAAGGGGATGCACACCAAGGTGGAATGCGCGCAGTGCCACGCCAACATGATCTTCCGGGAAGCTGCCACGCGGTGCGCCGATTGCCACGCCGATATCCACCGGCGGCAGTTGGGCGCCAAGTGCGAAGACTGCCATAGCGTGAAGGGCTGGGAAGTGAAGACGCAGGCCGTGCGCCAGCACTCCGCGCGCTTCCCGCTGATGGGCGCGCATGCGGCGGTGGATTGCGAGAGCTGCCACAAAGGCGGCGGGGCCGCGCAGTATACCGGGCTTTCGACGGCTTGCGCATCGTGCCACATCAACGATTTCACCAACACCAGGACCATCAACCATACGGCGGCCAGGTTCTCCGTGATGTGCGAGCAGTGCCATGCCTCGGACAACTGGCTCTCGGTGAAGTTCGACCACGCGCGATTCACCGGCTTTGCGCTGGTCGGGATGCATACCACGTTGGATTGCGCCAGTTGCCACGCGGGCAATCGTTTCGCGGGCACGCCGGCGTCCTGCTTCGGTTGCCACGCCAAGGAATTCGCGGCCACCACCAACCCGCCTCACGCGGCGGCGGGGATCTCCACGGATTGCTCCCTGTGCCACAACTCGAGCAACTGGCTGACCTCCACCTTCAACCACAACGCCTCGAAGTTTCCGCTGACCGGCGCGCACGTCAGCACGCCCTGCGCGCAATGCCACGTCAACAACCAGTTCGCCAACCTTGCCACGCAATGCTCCGCGTGTCACTTGAACGTCTACCAGGCAACCACCAATCCGAATCACGTCGCCGCGGGGTTCGCCACCACGTGCGAGTCGTGCCACACCACCGCGGCCTGGTCGCCGGCCGCCTTCAACCACGCCACTTCGAAATTCCCGCTGACCGGCGCGCACGTCAACACGCCCTGCGCGCAATGCCACGTCAACAACAACTACGTGAGTACATCGACGCTGTGCTCTTCCTGTCACTTGAACGTCTACCAGACGGCGGCCAATCCGAACCACGTTACCGCCGGGTTCCCCACCACGTGCGAGGTATGCCACGGCACCACCACCTGGTCGCCGGCCACCTTCAACCACAACGCGACCCAGTTCCCGCTCACCGGAGCGCACGTCAGCACGCCCTGCGCGCAATGCCACGTCAACAACAACTACGTGACCACGGCGACGCAGTGCGCCGGCTGCCACCTGGCCACTTTCAACGCGACCACTAACCCGAACCACGTTACCGCCGGATTCCCCACGGATTGCTCCGCCTGCCACTCCACCAAGGATTGGCTGGGTGCGGTTTTCAACCACAACAACACCAGGTTCCCGCTGGCCGGCGCCCATCTTCCGCTGGCCTGCGCGGCGTGCCACGCCAACGGCCAGTTCGCCACGCTGCCCACCACATGCGTCTCGTGCCACCTGACGAACTTCACCGCGACCACAAATCCGCCGCACGCCGCCTCGGGGTTCCCGCAAACCTGCGAAGTCTGCCATAACGTGACAGCGTGGTCGCCGGCCACATTCAATCACGCCACCACCAAGTTCCCGCTCACCGGGGTGCACGTCAACACGCCGTGCGCGAGCTGCCACATCGGCAACGTTTTCGCGGGCACGCCGACGGATTGCTACGCGTGCCACAAAACCGAATACACCACCACCAACAACCCGAACCACGCGACCGCCGGATACCCTACCACCTGCGCAACCTGCCACACCACCACCACCTGGAGCGGCGCCACGGCCACCCATACCTGGTTCTCCATCTACTCCGGCAGGCACAACAAAGTCTGGACCACTTGCGCCGATTGCCATACTAACTCCGCCGACTATTCTGTGTTTCCCTGCATCAACTGCCACACCCATACCCAGGCGTCCACCGACCCGCACCACCGCGGGGTTCGCAATTATGTCTACGCGCCTACTGCTTGTTATGGATGTCACCGAGGGGCCTGATGAAGAGACTTCGGCATAATCATTGGCTCGCCCTGGCGGCGCTGGCACTCTCGAGTTTCTTCTGCGCGGCCGCGGGCGCGCAGGAAGTGAAAGACACCTTCCGCATCAAGTACGTGGCGGAGGGCGCGGTCTATATTGAAGGCGGACGCGCGGCGGGTATCGCCGAAAAGATGCGGCTGACCGTGAGCCAGGGCGCGGACGTCACCATCGAACTGGTGGTCGTCTCCGTGGCCGATTCCTCCGCGGTCTGCGAGATCGCGAGT
>JADGNS010001034.1 GCA_017883355.1 Candidatus Solibacter sp. | reverse complement strand
CACATTCTGGCGGCGGGCGCTGTTGCTGAGGCCCGCCTGGGTCGGCGTGGGCCGCACACGCCCTAACGCTCTTACGACGGGAATGCCGGTGCGCCGGGAAAGCCCCCGGGCGAGCAGTTCGGCCTGATTGAAACCTCTCTGCAACCGGCGGCGCCAGTAGAGCGGCACCGGCACCGTGGCGTCGAAGGATTCGTCGCGCGGCAGAGCCTGCGCCAGCAAGCCGCTGAGCGGCCGCGCCAGGGTTCTGACCTTTCCGTACTTGTAGAGGTGGATCAGATCCCGCAGCACGCCCTGGTAGGCTCCGAAGGAGTAAGCCGCGTCAAAACCGCGCAGTCCGCCGCGGCACAAAGCGCAGCGGCCCGCGGCATCCAGGGGGAACGAATTCTGAAACGGCGTCCGGCAACTCGTGCAGAAGAACTCGGCGCTCAGCGGTTCCGGCGTCTCCATGCATTGGCGGCATACCGGATAGCGCGCGACCTCGCGCAAAGTGGCGCCGCAAACGCGGCACGAATCGGGGAAGAAAAGGGAAAAAAGGGCGTGGGAGGTTAAGCGGACTGCTGAAGCACCTGCACTCGCGACTGAGGCTCGACTGCTACTCGAGAAGATCCACCCCCGCCAACTTCCCATTCTAGCGGAATTGGCGCCGATAGGAAATAGGGCCGCGCAAACAAAAAGCAAGCTTTTTGATTTCGCGCCGGGGGCGATGGGTGCGGCTCGATGGCGGCGGAGTACAATACTCCAAGACCGTCTATGTCAGGTACCCGGCGTATCCTCACTCTCGCTGCCACGTTCGCCGCTATGGTGCCGATCGCCTTCCTGGGGCAGGTGAAGACGGAGCCGCGGCCGAAACTGGGCGCGCCGCCGGCGGAATCCAGACCTTCGGCCAACATCCGCACCGACAGCAATCTGGTGCTGGTTCCGGTGTCCGTGGTCGATCCCCAGAACCGCCCCGTCACCGGACTCGAAAAGGAACATTTCCGGGTGCTCGACGACCGCGTGGAGCAGACCATCACGCATTTTTCGATGGACGACGAACCGGTGGCGGTGGGACTGGTTTTCGACATCAGCGGCAGCATGGGTTCCAAACTGCAAAAATCGCGTCAGGCCGCGGCCGAATTCTTCCGGACCTCCAACCTCGAGGACGAGTTCTTCCTGGTGGAGTTCAACGACCAGCCGAAGCTGGTGGTGCCGCTGACGCGTAACGTCGAGGAGATTCAGAATCAACTCACGTGGGCGCAATCCAAGGGGCGCACGGCGCTGCTCGACGCGATCTTTCTGTCCATGAACGAGATGAAGAAATCGAAGAAGAATCGCAAAGCGCTGCTGATTATTTCCGATGGCGGCGATAACAGCAGCCGCTACTCGGAGAGCGAAGTCAAGAATCTGGTTCGCGAAAACGATGTGCTGATCTACGCCATCGGCGTCTTCGAGATGGGCGGCGGGCGGATGCGCACCAGCGAAGAGGCGGGCGGACCGGGATTGCTCAACGACCTTTGCGATCAGACCGGAGGACGCCACTTGCCGGCGGATGTATCGGAACTGCCCGATATCGCCGCCAAAATCGGAGTCGAACTGCGCAACCGGTACGTGCTGGGCTACTCGCCCACCAGCCAGGTACGCGACGGCCGCTATCATGCGCTGCAAGTGAAGGTGGTGCCGCCGAAGGGCCTGCCGGCGCTGCGCCCGTACTTCCGCCGCGGATACTACGCGCCGGCACAGTAGCGCACGCCGCGGTCACTTGCACAGTGCCAGCGAACGTGGAACTTTCGCCGGGCCGCGGTGTCTACTTGGGTGGAGGTTGAAGGCAATGACAACCACCGCACGCACCGGCCGCTGAGGCACACTTCCCGCGAGTTTCTTCCAGAGGAGTAGTGTGTCCGCGAGGCGCAAGGAAAGGAGCACACCATGTTCGAGACGGCAACATTTTCTTACGGTCCACCCACCAAGAGGGTCTGGACCACCGCCATGGGGTTCACCGGCCAGGCGATGT
This sequence comes from Candidatus Solibacter sp., assembly GCA_017883355.1. Taxonomy (GTDB): domain Bacteria; phylum Acidobacteriota; class Terriglobia; order Bryobacterales; family Bryobacteraceae; genus Solibacter. Next base: position 833 of record JADGNS010001034.1, on the reverse strand, counting down.
TGATTGGCTGCGCGCTGCTGGCTCCGATGATTTCGCCGCAGACTTTGGGGCGGGCGTTGCTGGTGACCACGCTGGTGACTCCCGGTGCGCCGCCGCCCCCCCCGCCGCCGGGTCCGAGGGTTGTGCCGCGGTCGTCCCGCGCGGTGGCCACGCAAGTCTCCAATCGCACCATTACGCTGCCGGTCAATGTTCCGGCGATTGCGGCGATCATCGTCGACGATCCGCCGGAGACCGCGGGCGGCGGGCCGGGAGTGCCCGGATCGACGGGCGGCGTTACCGACGGAGTGCGCGGCGCGGTTCCGAGCATCATCGATAGCGTCGTAAGTATGGTGCCCGTGTTCCGTCCCCCCGAGGCGGTCAATCGGGCGACGGTGGCCGCAACGCCGGCGCCGGTCAAGCCGCCGCGCATCACACAACTTCGCATGGCCACGCCGATTCACAAAGTCGATCCGATCTACCCGCAGATCGCCAAGCAGGCGCGCGTATCCGGCACGGTGGAACTGCTCGGCGTGCTCGGCACCGACGGGCGGATTCACGAACTCAGGGTTCTGCGCGGGCATCCGCTGCTGGTCGGCGCGGCGCTGGACGCCGTACGGCAATGGATCTTCGAGCCCACGCTTCTCAACGGCCAGGCTGTGGAAGTTGCCGCTCCGATCACGGTGAACTTCATCCTGAATCAGTGAGGGTCAGGCGAAGAACCGATCGCTTAGAAGGCGAGAAAAAATCGGTTGGCAGGCGGAAGCGCCTGCCCCACCAAGACGCAAGCGCTTGCGCACCAACGTGGGACAGACGCTTTCGTCTGTCCCAGCCGGCGGCCCTCGCGATTTCTTCTC
>JADGNS010000106.1 GCA_017883355.1 Candidatus Solibacter sp. | reverse complement strand
GCCACGCGGTCGCCCGAAAACTTGCCGGCGCTCCAGGCGGTCAGCACGCTCAACCCTTCGGCATCCACCACGGCCAGATGACACGCCATGCCGGTGGCCTCGGCCTCGGTAGAGACAATGAAGTAAGTCAGGGAGAAATTGGAGGTGACCAGCAGCGGCGACCGGTCGTTCGGCTCGCCGATGGCGTACAGACCGGGGTCCATCTGGAGAGGTTTTTGCGGGTCGGTATAGATGTTCTGCCGCAGGGTCCAGAGGGGCAGCCACGACTCGCCACCGGAGTCGGCCAGCGTCACGAGCGACGCGAATTTTGTGATCCCCAGCACGGCCTTCTCGATCTCACCGGCGCCCACGCGCAGGAAGACCGGGTGGCCCAGGCCCGGATGGATGCGGTCGAGCGCGCCGCGGCGGATGGCGGTGAGGCTGTGATGCAGCGAGCGCAAATCGGCGCCGGGCGGTTCCAGCAGGATATCGGCGACGCCCGCGCGGGCGGCCTCGCGGGCTGCATCGGCCAGCGTGGGCAGATCCGGCGCGCCCACCACGAGCGGGATGCCGAGCCGCGCGGCCAGGCTGGTGTACCCTTCCGGACTCTCGCCGGCCGGCGGAACCAGCAAGGGCCGGTGTTCTTTGATCCGCTCCGCTATGGCCGCCGCACCTGGCAGGGTCGCGGCGAGAATTGCGACCGGGAATCCGCGTTCCGTGGCGGCGACCGCAGCGTCTACCGCGGCCTGCGGCGCACCGGGCGTTTCCGCCACGGCGATGCCATCCACCTGAAACGTCTCTCCCGCGCGTTCGATGCGGATACCGCGCCAGTGGTCCAGCCGCGCGTCGCGTTCGGCAGCGGTGAGTCCGGCGGCGTCGAACGTCTGGAACAGTCCCGGTCGCCGCACGAAGGTCTTTTCGTGCCGGAAGAACACCGTCTCTTCCCCGACCGTGACGGCCCGCTCGCCGCGGCCGATGGTGACACCCCGGATGGGCGGCGCCGAGGCCGCGCCCAGCGCCGCCTTGGCCTCCGGCGAAGCATCCGGGCACTTCTCCAGCGACTCCTTTCCCGCGGCCAGCTTCATGGCGAACGTCAGGCACGTGGGATACCCGCACTTCTTGCAGTTGGTATTGGGCAGGAGTTTGAAAATCTGCAAACCGGTCAACGGCATGTTGCGCCTCCGGCAGTTACGTCAAACCAGGAATCCAGTTGTTTTCGGATTCTCGCCAGCGACTCGGGATGGCGCAGCACCACCACCTCGGCGCCGGCCTCGATCAGAGCCATGGAGGTGGCCACCTCCCAGTGGATGGCGCGCTCCGGCTGGTTCCCCCAAAGCGGCTCCTTGCCGGCGGGGACGCGGGCTTCCTTGGCCTTCCACGCCTCCTCTCCCACCAGGCAGACGAGGGGGCAATTCAGCATGCCATCGCCACTCAAAGCCGCCAGCCGGATTCTCTCCATGACGGAGTAAGTGTACTCCAGCCCGTAGCCCAGGCCGCCGGTGAGGGGATCGATCAAGACGCGATTCAGGTCCACATTGGCATCCGCCAGCAGGATGTTCAGTTGCTTGGCGATGTTGACGTCAATCGGGCTCTCTCCCACCAGAACGTGGCCGTAAGCCACCGCGACGGCGGCCAGGGTTTTGTAGTCTTCGTTGGTAGCGGAGTGGAGCGCGAGCCCTTCTCCGCCGCAGTTCTCGGCCACGCGCGCCAGCACCTGGTTCTGCTTCTGACCGGCGCCCGGTCCCTTGACGATCAGGGGGACGCGCACGGCTTCCAGCACGGCGGCGATATCGGCGGCGGCCTGCTCCGGGGAACGATTGCCGCGATCCGGGTGGGTGCCCATCAGGTTGACCAACAGCAGATCGGCGCCGAACTCTTCTACCCCTCGGCGGGCGGCCTCCGCGGGCCGGCCCAGCGCGCCTTCCCATACCTCGCGGACAGACTCGACCCAGCGAACCGGGTCCACGTCCGTGATCTCCAGCGCCAGAAGGGGGCGATGCGGGAAGGCGGCTTCGAAGGTGTGCAGCGGCAGACCATTGCCGCCGCCCACGGTGAGCGGCCGGCGGCTGCCCGCTCCCAGCGTTACCTGGCGAAGGGCGCCGGCCCATTTCTTCGGTTTCAGTTCCAGACTCATGCTTGCGAGTCCTCCGTTGTGGGGCAGGCGCTTTCGCCTGCCAACTGCTTGCTTGTCGCCATGCCCTTACACCATCTCGCCCATCTCGAGCGCGGGATGTTCCACCGCCGCCAGGTATTCGATCAGCGGTTCCAGTTCCGTGCACACGGTCTCGTCGGCGACCTTATCGTAGAAGCCGGGCCGGCCGAGTTCCTCGCAACGCTGCCGGAGCTTGTCTCCCAGCCGTTGCTTGATGCGCGTCGTGGTCCACACGAGGCGCGAGAGTCCTCCATCGGCGCTGATGAATTTGCGCGACAGCGCGTAGAGCGTGCCGATGCCAATGAATCCCGGCGTCTGCTGCCCGCCTCCAGTCATCTCCGCCAGCGAGGAAAACGTCATGCCGACGGGGGTCTGCCCGGAGTACTCGCGATCCACGATCATGATTCCGCCCGTCCCCGGCAGAATGCACGCAATGCACTCGAAGCAGCCGCACGAGGTCATGGGATCGTTGATCATCGAATAGGCGGAGAACCGCTCGAAGCTTCCATTAGAGGCGTTGCGGATAAAATCGTTGATGCCTTTCCACTGCCCCAGGACGGGGTCCACGGAGTCCCCCTTGCGGACCGGCAGATTGCCGCCGTGCGGATTGATTTCGTAAGCCGCCTTGCCGTCCAGCCAGTTGTAGGCGCCGCACAGGCCCAGGCGCTCGGGGGTGATGATGCAGACGTGATTCGGTGCGTAGCTCTGGCACAGCGCGCAGGAATAGAAAACCTCCACGCGCTCGTCCGTTAGCGCCCCCATGCGCTCGTCGCGGGATTGGTAGGCGGCCGCGGCGGCGGGATAGAGCGCCTCCACGTCGGCGGATTGCGTGAACAGCGTGACCTGCACCTTGTCCACGATGGCCGGAAAATCGTTCCTCAGCTTGTGCAGCAACACCGTCCCCAGGTGCCCGATGCGGAACCCGGCGTCGCGCGCTTTCTTGGAAATGCGCAGCCAGACCGTATCGCGCTGGCCCAGGTGCATCACGCCCATCGGCTCGGAAAGAAAGCTGTGAATGTGCCGCTCCAGAATGGATTCGAACTCCGGCTGCATCTTGCGGCCCGCCACTTCCACGAAGATGGCGAGCGGCAGGCGCGCTGTCTCCGGCACGTCCCCGATCTCCGGCCCCACTACGCGAATCAACTCGTCCTGCACCTGATCCATGGGGCGGCTGGCGAGGTACTCGAAGCAGCGCGTGTGCTTGCCGCCGAACTCGATGGCGACTTCTTCCTTGCGCACGCGCTCGCCCTCGAACGCCGGGCCGTGCCGCACCGGAATGGGGATGTCCACGGTGTGGATCTTGACGCCGCGCACTTCCACCGCGCGCGCCGGCATGTCGCGGTGGGCCACGTTAGCGACCACGTGCTCATACGTGCAGATGCCGCTGGGCAGGATCTCCGGGATGTCCGTGTCGGCAATCACCGGGAATCCGAAATTGATCGCCCCCGCGGCGGTGGCGTACTTCTCATCGTCCACCTCGCCCAGCGCCAGCACGAAGGCGAACACGCGGCGCTGGTTGTAAAGCAGGATCTCGCGCGTTTCCTTGATCCCGCCCGGCTTGAGCCCGCCGAAGGTGAACGCGGCGCGGCACGCGAAGCCGAGAGCGTGCACGATGGACGAGGTATCCGGTCCATACGGGACCAGGAACGTTTCCCAGTTCATCTCCACGCCGCGCCGGTTGAGTTGCGCGGCCATGGTTTCGCCGCCCGCGTTGGACCCCATGAAGACCAGCAGGTTGCGCTCTTGCAGGTCGCGCGCCAGTTGCTCGGCGGTTTCATCATCGGGCAGCGCGCCCACGCAGGCCGCGAATCCGGGCATGCGGCCATCCACCAGTTTGATGCCCTGCTCGCGCAGGATGCCATCGGCGGTGGGCCCGAGCCAATAATCGAACGCCGAAGGAATGCCGCGCAGCGGCTTGAGGGCCTCGATGGCCTCCTGCGCCACCAGGGTGGCCGCGCCTGCATCCAGCGCGCCCCCCAGATAGGGCAGCCAAAGCCGCTCGGTGGGTTCGGCGGGCAGCCAGGAGCGCGCGGTCCCGAGCGCTTCTTCCAGGTCGCCGAGTCTCTCCACCCGCTTTCCCGTCAGTGCGAGGATCACGGGCAAGGCATAGGCGGTAGACGGAAATCCGACGTCCTTGTCCCAGCCGTAGCGGTCGACGCACTCGGCTAGCGCGGTCTCCGCCCGACGCACGCAAGCGTGGCCGCCGCGAATGGCCGCCGATGCGATGATCTTGGACATTAGCTCACTCCCTCCCGGTATTGTCGATAATAGGTGCCGGCGTCAGTGATGTCGCCGTAGAACAGCGCCCCGGTCAGGCGGCCGCCCTGATAGATCAGTTTCCGGTACGCACCCTCCCGATTCATGGGGATCTCGGCGCGCGCGCCTTCCATCCGTTCCGCCCGGACCTCGCCCACCGAAATGATCGACTCCCCGAAGAAGCGCGAGGCGTTCATGCGCAGCGCACCTGCCGACGCGCGTTCCACGCCCACCGCCGTACTCCCGGCCGCGCGGCCCATTTCGTACGCTACCGGCCAGATGCCGCTGAGCGACAGGCGGCCCGTCAGCGGGTCGGGTGCTTCCGCGCAGTCTCCGGCAGCGAAAATTCCCGGCACGCTGGTGCGTCCCGAGAGGTCCACAGAAATTCCGCGGCCGATCTGGATGCCGCTTCCGCGTAACCATTCCACGTTGGGCACGATGCCCTTGGCCACCAGCACCAGGTCCGCGGCCACCAACTCGCCGTTATCCAGGCGCACCGCTTCCACGCGCCCGCTGCCCACCACTTCCACGGCATCGCGGCTGGTGCGCACCTCCACGCCGTGCGCGCGGAACAGGTCGGCCAGGCGGCGGCCGGCTTCGGCATCCACCATCTGCGAGAGCAAGTGCGGCGAAGCCACCACCACCGTGACGCGCAGGCCGCGCGCCAGAAACGCCTCGCACGCCTGCAACCCCACGTTGCCGCCGCCCAGCACCACGGCAGTGGCGCAGGCACTCCTGCCTGCCGCGTCGGCACTCATGCCGACGCCCGTCTGACCCACGTACTCCGAAATTGCCTCCAGGTCCTCGAAATTGCGCAGCGCGAACACGCCCGCCAGGTCCGCGCCTGGAATGGAAAGCCCCGTCGCCCGTGCGCCCGTGGCCACAATGAGCTTGTCGAAGCGCAACTTCGTGCCGTCATCGAGCACCAATGGCCCGGTGCTGGATTCCAGTTGCACTGCCCTGCGCCCGCCGAGTACGTGCACTCCCAGTTCCTTTTCCAGGTAGTCCGCGCCGCGCCAATCGGTTTGGTCCGGTGGCAGGCGGCCCGCCAGAGCGTAGGAGAGCAGCGGCCGCGAGTAGGTCGACGCGTCGGCGGAGACCAGCGTGATCGAACACCCCGGAGCGTGCTCGCGGGCGGCCTCGCAGGCGGCGATTCCGGCGGCGGAAGACCCCACCACCACCACGTGCCCTTGGAACTCGCTGCGCACGCGCTCATCCGGCGCCGTGTCCGCGCTCAGCGCGCCGGTGGGGCATGCCTCTACGCACGCCGGCGTCAAACGGTCGCGGCAAACGTCGCAGCGCACCACGCGGTCTCTGGCCGGGTCGGGCCGTATGCCGAAGGGGCACACCGTCAGGCACATGTAGCAGGCGACGCAACGCGCGTCGTCCAGCGTCACGCGTCCGGTGGCCGGGTCGCGCCGCAGCGCGCCGCTCTTGCAGGCAAACGCGCATAACGGCTCCAGGCACTGTTCGCAACGCAGCGCTTCCACGCCGTCGCTGCCGTCGGCCAAAAACACGCGCCGTTTGGGTGGAAACTCCTCGGCGATCGCGGCCTCCAACTCGCCGCTGGCGACCAGGGTGGGGCGGACGGGGTACCCTCTGGGTCCGTCCGCGCGCGACCCCCCGGTCGCGCTCTTGCGCTCATCGTCACGACCAACGCGGGACAGGACGCTGGCGGAATGCGCCACCGAGCAGGCTAACTCGCAGCCGCGGCAAGCCATGCAATGCTCGCGATGGAAAACCAGGATCGGCCGCATGTCATTCCTCCGGGGGCCTCAACTGGCTCCGTTCCTGGGCCTTCCCGCAGCCGAGCGATACCAGGCCGGTCGGTTGCACGTAGGTGGACACAGCGCGGAACGCTCCCGACCCGTTCGTGCGCACTCCGTCCTGGTACATCATCGGCGCCAGGTTCAGCGCCTTCCGCTTGCTGTCGAGGTGCGCCACAATCCCCCGCGCGGCCTCTTCAATATCGTTGGTGAAAAGGAATCGCCCGCCGGTTTCGCGTTCCACATCCTGCTCCAGGTACTGGCGCACCACCCGGCTTCCAGCCACGCGCGGCACCGGCGTGAACGCCGTGAAGACTCCCGACGCCACCGCGTAGAGCCCGATGGTCATGGCCTTCTCGCTCATGGCCTCCGGCGCCGCCGCGGCAATGGGCAGCTCCGAGAGATCGCCTCCGATGCCGCCCTCGGCCACCAGCGCCGTGCACACCATAAGGATGCGCGAGTTGTCCACGCAACTGCCCAGGTGCAGCACCGGCGGCACGCCCACCGCCGCGCACACTTCCTGAAGTCCCTTGCCGGCGTATTCCAGGGCCGCTTCCGGCCGGAGTAAGCCGGCCTTCGCGCTGGCGATGGCACTGCACCCCGTCTGCACCACTAATACGTCCTGCGCCAACAGGCGCCGCACCAGTTCCAAGTGAAAACTGTCCTGGCAGATGCGCGCCGTGTTGCAGCCCACCACGGCCACCACGCCGCGTATGCGGCCGGCGGCGATGGCGTCGATCAGCGGCCGGTATCCGGCGCGGAATCGCCCGCCCAGGTAGTGCGGCAGGTTCTCATTAGTGAAGCCGGCCACCAGGTCCATGCGGTGCCGCGGAATGTGTACCCGCGCCGGATCGCGGTGTCCGAACGCTTCCACGGCGCGCGCGACTATCTCCCGGGCGGTCCGCTTGGCATCGTGTGCATCGAACCCGATGTGCTCCGCGCCCGGCACGTGGGCCTTCGACGAAGTGGTGACCACCTTGGTGTGATGGCAGGCGGCCAGTTGGGGAAGGGAGGGCATGACGCACTGCACATCCACCACCATCAGGTCCACCGCGCCGGTGAGCAGCGCCAGTTCCTGGTGCAGATAGTTGCCGGCGATCGGCATGCCCTGCCGCATCAGGATTTCGTTGGCCGTGCAGCAGATGCCCGCGATGTTGATGCCTTCGGCGCCGGCCTGGCGCGCCAGTGCCAGCATGTCGCCCTCGCGGCTGGCCGCCACCAGCATCTCGCTCAACACCGGCTCATGGCCGTGTACCAGGATGTTGACCTGCTGGGCTTCCAGGACGCCGAGATTAGCGCGCGAGCGGATAGCCATCGGTCCGCCGAAGAGCACGTCTTGTACGTCGGTCGCCATCATGGAACCGCCCCAGCCATCGGCCAGCGCGGCGCGCATGGCGGCGCGCAATAGCGCCACCGGGTCCGACTCCACGCCGTGGTGTGTACGGTGCAGCAGTTCGACGATCTCGCGGTCGATGCCGCGCGGCGCGATCCCCATCTTCTCCCAACGCCGGCGCTGCTCTTCGGGGGCGCGCAATAGCGGAATCAGCGGGCCGTCCTGCAAGCCGAATTGCGCGGCCATGCGCGCGCCCAGGTCCGCCGCCACCTGGCGCTCGCCCCGATTGGCGGATGGTACGCCCCATTCAGCCGCCAGCGCCAGCAGCTTCTCCACGTTGGATATGGCGTATCCCGAGGCGGAGCCCCCCTCGGCGGCGCCGCGGAAAACTTCCACCACTTCGCGCCCATGATCGCTGTGCGCCGCCGCGCCGCACGCCACCGCGCGCGCCAGATTCCGCGCCACGATCAGGTGCGCATCGGCGCCGCACGCCCCCACCTGCGCGCGCTCGCCGAACGGATCGATGCGGCACGGCCCCATATAGCAGACGTCGCAGCACAGCCCGAGCTCGCCGAATCCGCAAAGCGGCTTCAGGTCGTCGTGACGGTCCCAGACGGTTTTGGCGCCCAATTCCTCGGCGCGGATCAGCATTTCCCGCGCGGCGGGATCGGCGGAGCGGTTCTGTGGATTCGGCATATCGTCAGTCTCCGAGTAGTCCGGCAATTCGTAGCATTTCCCGATGAAAGGGCCGGGCGCGGTCGATCTCGCCCGCGCGGGCCTCCAGTTCCAAATCGCGGTCGGTGCGCAGGACGCCCAGGATCTCGGGCGCCGCCAGGTGGGCACGCACAAAATCTAAATCGGCGTCGCAGGCAATTTTGTTGGCGATGGCGTAAGTCTTCTTCACGCCCAGGTCGCGCGCCAGCGCCACCACGCGCGCCGCCGTTTCCAGGCTGGCCCATCCCGGTTCCACCACCACCAGCATGGCGTCCACACTCTCGGCGGTGCCGCGGCCCAGATGCTCTATGCCCGCTTCCATATCCACCACCACGCGCTCGCGGGCGCCCAGCAGCAGGTGGTTCAGCACCTCGCGCAGCAAAATGTTCGCGGGACAGGCGCAGCCGCTCTTGCCGCGTTCGATGGTGCCCATAACCAGCACGCGCACGCCGTCCACTTCGATTCCGAACTGCTCGGGAATGTCCTCCACGCGCGGGTTCATGCGCAGGAAGCCGCCCCAGCCCTCGCCGCCGCCGACGCGCTCTTCGATCAGCGATTTCAATTGCACCAGCGGGGTGATGGGCGCGCCGCGATAACCGAGCGTCCCCGCGAGATTGGCGTCCGGGTCCGCATCCACCGCCACCACCCGGTAGCCAAGGTCCCGCCAGCAGCGCGCCAGCGATGCGGCCACAGTGGTTTTCCCCACTCCGCCCTTTCCCGTGACCGCCACTTTCATACTTGGGCCTCCTTGATAGTCAGTGGGGCAGCCAATCCTGGCTGCCGCCGGCTTTCAGCCGGCGCGCGCCGACCGCAAGAATTCACGCCGGGCTCGAAGCAGCCGCCTGAAAGGCGGCTGCAGGCAAGGTTGCCCGCCCCGCTCATCCGCGCACCTCCCAGCGAGCCAGCGCCGCCACCGCCGGAGAAGCCGCGCTCAGGTTCAGCAGCGAGCCTCCAGTGGAATCGAGTTCCGCGATTTGCGCATCTGGGGGAACCATCAGCACCTGCCGGAATCGAGCGCCCGCGAAGTCGGCCTGTTCCGCCCCGCACTGGTTGAGCACCAGGTCGGCCCTGGGCGGAGGGCCGCCATGCAGGTCCCCATAAAGGTCCAACGAGCGCCGCACCGTCTCCGCCGCCATGCGCGAGCGGTTGGCCACGCACACCAGCACGTCCGGGCGGCCGCTGGTGCGTCGCGAAAGGTG
>JADGNS010001033.1 GCA_017883355.1 Candidatus Solibacter sp. | reverse complement strand
ACTTCACGAGGAATCGCGTGCCGGTATCCTGGCCTGTGGAGCGGGCTTCGAAGGCGGAGGCGAAGCCCTCGGTGACCCGCGTGGAAGCCAAGGCCGTTCCCGCGGCGAAGAGGTTGGGAAGATCGAGGATGTCGGGAAGCGGCGATCCGTAGCAGGAGATTCCGGTGCTCGACAGGCCAGAGAGCATGCCCGCTTGCGAGTAGGCGAGGATGAGCTGCGATTGATCCACCAGCAAGGGCGAGGACAGGGAGGCGGTGACCGCGGCCGGAACGGAGGACGTATAGCCGAGCTGGTTCATGGCGGCGCGAATGTTGGAGATTTTGAGGCCGATCTGGCCGCTGGCGGGAGTCGTAAAGGAGATTCCGTTGAAACTGATGTTGTTGCCGGAAACCTGTCCGGCGATCGCGGTAGGTACGAAGCCGCTTCCGAGATCGACACTCAGCACGGCGTCGCGCGTGAAGTTGTCGGAGTCCACCCGATTGGTGACGCCCACCGAGAGGGATAGTGCGAGGCTGCCGCTGAACACCGTCCCGGGATTAGAGCCGGAACATTGGAGGAGGATGTCGCCCAGTCGCTCAGTCAGACCTTCGGCTCGCACCTGGGGCGGCGAAGTGGAAACCTGGCAGTGGGCGGGGGAGGACGGTGTTTGGGCAAAAACAGCGCAAATACTGATTTGAAGCAAGCAAACGCACAGAAACATGCGTTTACCAAAAGCGATAAACTGTTCCATCTAGTACTATTCTACCGCCGTGCCGCAACTTAAATCGTGAAATATCCCGCCCGTGTGGCGGGCCGGGAACCCGGGCTTATAATTTGGACATGCGATTTGCCGTCATCCTGGGAGTTCTTGCCGCTGCGCTGAGCGCGCAGAACTTCGATCCAAAGATGCCCGCCGCGGTGCCGCCGGCCCCTGGCGCCGTCGTCGAAAATGCGCCGCTGCGCTATATCGACGTGCAGGTGGGAACCGGCGCGGCGGCCAAGCCCGGACAGGAATACACGGTCCAGTATACGGGTTGGCTGCGCGACGGCGTCAAGTTCGATTCCTCGGTGGATGCGGGCAAGCCTATCAAGTTCGTGCAGGGGCGGCGGCAGGTGATCGCTGGCTGGGAGATGGGGTTTGAAGGCATGAAGGTCGGCGGCAAACGCCGTCTCTTCCTGCCCTACGCGTTGGCCTATGGCGAGAATGGGCGCGGCAAGATTCCGCCCAAGGCGGAGTTGATCTTCGACGTCGAGCTGCTGGATGCCAAGGACGTCCCACCGTTGGTAGCGGCGGCGGAACTGCTGCTGCCGTTCGCCGACCTGGAAAAGGAGGTGCTCGCGCTGGCCAAGGCCATCCCCGAAGAAAAATACGCGTGGCGTCCCGCACCCGGCGTGCGCTCGTTCAAAGAAGTCTTCCTGCACATCGCCAACGGCAATCAACTGATGCTCAACGTCGCCCTCAAGTCGCCATCGCGGGAAGAGGTCATGAAGCAGATCGAACAGAATGGCAAGATTGAGCAGGACCCTGCCACGAAGGAGAAGATCGTGGGCCTGCTCGCCGAGAGCTTCGCCGCCGTGCGGCAGGCGCTCGAGGGCGTGCGTACTACGTCCGCGCTGACGCGCGATGTGGACTTCTTCGGAACCCCTGCGACCATGGGCGGCGTGCTGGCCACCATCGATACGCATATCGCCGAGCACCTGGGCCAGGCCATCGCCTACGCCCGCGTGAACGGGATCGTGCCGCCCTGGTCGCTACCAGCGAAGTAAGCTCAGTTCGCCAGCTTCACTGCTGCCAGTTTCTTCACCGCCGCCAGATCTTTGCGCGCCGTGATCTCCAGGCGCACGCCCGTACCCTCCGGGTAGCGCGGAGCCTCGTCGATGATCTTCATCATGGCCTTCGACAGCTTGCACTCGCGCGTTGCCTCCACCGCCTTGGCGCCGAGAACGAACGCCACCCGGAAGCTGCCGTGACAGGGCGCAAGATACAGAATGGTTCGCTTCTTGAGCTTCAATTTCAGCGACCATCCGGCTTTCGGCGAGTAGCTGTTCCACTCCTGTATAGGCAGCGCCAGGTCCGCCAGCAATTCATCCCAGAGCACTCGGGCGGCGCCGAGTTCCGCGCTCAGTTCGTCATCGGTGGGAGGCTTCGTCCTGCCGATGAAAGCATTTGGTGACATGGTTAGTAACGGGATAAAGTAACAGAGTACTCGCAAATCGCCCTGGAGGAAACCGTTTGAAGCTCGAAGGCGTATACTCCGTCCTGCCGACGCCCTTTACCGCGGCCGGCGATCTCGACCTGGAAAGTCTCCAGCGCGTCATCGATCTCTTCATCGGCGCCGGCGTAAACGGACTCACCGCGCTGGGCGTCACCAGCGAAGTGGCGCGCATGAACGATACCGAACGCGTACAGGTGCTACAGACCGTGGTCCGCCACGTGGATGGGCGCGTCCGCGTGGTAGCCGGCGCCACCGCCGATGGCGTGCGTACCTGCATCGATTACACCAGGTTCGCCCGCGACACCGGCGCCGACGCCGTCATGATCAGCCCGCCGCGCTCGCCCAAGCTCAACTCCGACGCCGTGGTGCGCCACTTCGCCGCCGTCGCCGACGCGGTGCAAATCCCCATCGTCATCCAGGACTATCCGCCGATTTCGGGCTTCGCCATGGAACCGTGGCTGTTGGTGCGCATCGCCCGCGAAGTGGCCGCCGCCAACACCATCAAGCTGGAAGACCCGCCCACCCCGTTCAAGACGTCGCGCATCCGCGAGGCGGCACTCGGCATGGACATCGGCATCTTCGGCGGATTAGGTGGCGTCTTCCTGCTGGAAGAATTGATGGCCGGCGCCACGGGCGC
>JADGNS010000105.1 GCA_017883355.1 Candidatus Solibacter sp. | reverse complement strand
TTGTGCACGGGCATGTTCGGCGAGACGCTGCCGCCGCAGGATGGCGCGCCGGTGCGCATGATCCTGCCCTGGAAGTACGGATTTAAGAGCATCAAATCGATCGTCAAGATCCGCCTGGTGGGCAGCCGGCCGGCCACCTCGTGGAATATGGCCAATCCGCCCGAGTACGGGTTCTACTCCAACGTGAATCCGAAGGTGGACCATCCGCGGTGGAGCCAGGCGAGTGAGCGGCGGCTGGGCGAGTTCCGCAAGCGGGCCACGCTGATGTTCAACGGCTACGGCGACCAGGTGGCCAGCCTGTATAACGGGATGGATCTCAAGAGTAATTACTAGCATGCTGAAAAAACGCCCGGCCAAAGTTCTGGTGTTCGCGGCCAGCCTGGCGCCGATTTTCTGGCTGTGCTGGCGGGCGTGGAACCAGAACCTTACCGCCAACCCGATCGAGTACATCACGCGCTACACGGGCGATTGGACCATCCGCTTTGTGGTGTTCACGCTGGCCGTGACGCCGCTGCGCAAGGTGCTGGGTTTGCCGGATCTGATCCGCTTCCGGCGCATGATCGGCCTGTACGCGTTCTTCTACGGGACGCTGCATTTCATCACCTACATCTGGCTGGACAAGTTTTTCGACCTGCCGGACATGCTGAAGGATGTGGCCAAGCGGCCGTTCATCACGGCGGGCTTCACGGCATTCGTATTGATGATTCCGCTGGCGGTGACGTCCACCACGGGGTGGATCCGGCGCATGGGCGGAAAACGCTGGCAACTGCTGCACCGGCTGATCTACTGCACCGGGATCGCGGGCGTAGTGCACTACTACTGGCTGGTGAAGAGCGACATCCGGCTGCCGGCCATGTACGCCGTGTTTGTGGGGGTACTGCTGTTCTACCGCACCGCGGTCTGGGCGGCGAAGCGCAAGCCGGGCGCCAGCGTCAAACCTCCGGTAGCCGCGATTTCACCAGGCGCACTGCGCGATAATCCGTAGTTGGCAACCACACGCCTGCTTTCGATCCTCGTTGCCGCGTACAACGAAGAGGAGTATCTCGCCGCATCGATTCTGCGAGCGATGGAAGCACCCTTGCCGGAGGGGCTGGAATCGGAAATCGTGGCGGTGGACGATGGCTCCACAGACGCCACGCCGCAGATCCTGGATGAGCTCGCGGGGCAGTATCCGGGGCGAATTCGTGTGTTCCATCACAAGGTGAACGCCGGCAAGGGAGCCGCCATCCGCACGGCGCTGGAAAACGCTCGCGGCGAGTTCTCCATCATCCAGGACGGCGACCTGGAGTACGACCCCGCCGAGTATCCGAAGGTACTGGGCCCGCTGCTGGCCAATAAAGCGGACGTGGTGTACGGGTCGCGCTTCCTGATTTCGGGCGAGCGGCGCGTGATCTACTACTGGCACTCGCTGGCGAACCATCTCCTGACGACGGCGTGCAATATGGCGGCGGACCTCAACCTGACCGACATGGAGACCTGCTACAAGGCATTCCGGACCACGCTCGCGCGCGGCATTCCGATCCGCAGCAACCGTTTCGGCATCGAGCCCGAGCTCACCATCAAGTTCGCCAAGCGGCAGGCGTCGATTTACGAAGTGCCGATCAGCTACTACGGGCGCACCTACGACGATGGCAAGAAGATCGGCGCCATGGACGCGGTGAGCGCGCTGTGGGTGATTGTGCGCTGCTACTTCACGCGGGACATCTATCGGGACCGGGGAGCGGAGATTCTGGATTCGCTGGCGGGCACGAAGCGCTTCAACAAGTGGATGGCGGATACGGTGCGGCCGCTGGTGGGGACGCACGTGCTGGAGTTGGGCGCCGGGATCGGCAACATGACGCAGCATCTGGCGCGCGGGCGGAAGATCTACGTGGCCAGCGATATCGACCAGGAGCATATGGCGCGATTGCGCGTGCGCTTCCGCGGCCGGCCGAACCTGGAGATCTGCAAGTGCGACCTGAGCGATGCCGGGGACTTCCAGCCGCTGCTCGGGGTGTTCGACAGCGTGGTGTGCCTCAACGTGGTGGAGCACGTGGAGGACGATTTGGGAGCGTTGCGCAATATCTTCTCGGCGTTGCGGCCGGGCGGGCGCGCCGTCATTCTGGTGCCGCAGGATCAGAAGGCGTACGGCACACTGGACGAAGTACTGGGGCACTACCGCCGGTACTCCGAGGCGCAATTGCGGGCGCGCATGGAAGAAGCGGGATTTGAGGTGGAGCGGGTGCTGTACTTCAATCGGGTGACGCGTCCCGGCTGGCGCTTCAATGGGCAGGTGCTGAAGCGGCGATCGTTCGGCAGGCTCCAACTGCGCGTGTTTGACGCGCTGGTGCCTCTGTGGCGGCGCATCGACCGCTACTTCCCGTGGACGGCGGTATCGATAATCGCGGTGGGGCGTGTACCCGGCGGCGGCAAATCGACGCAAAAGTCCTAGGACGGTGCCAGTACGGGTGGACCTGTTCCGCGGGGCGGTTCCGGGCGATGATGTTCTTGCGGTCCGGCACTCAGATGCACGGAGCAAGGCTCTGGTTCATCAGTGAACGGAGGACGGACCGCACAAGGTCGTGTTCGCTCCTAAGTGTCCACTTCGGCCGCCGGCGCTCGTCACGCCGGCGGTTTTTTTGTGCGCGATGCGGGAAGCCTTACAATCAGGGCATGATGCGTTGTGTTGCGCTGTGGGCGGCCCTGCCTGTGATGCTTTGTGCCGCCGATTCGAAAATCGACCACGTCACCATTGCCGGAAGCGAGCTCAAGCAGATGCAGGCGAGACTCGCCAGTGTGGGGATCGCCAGCGTTTACGGCGGAGGGCACAGTAACCATGCGACGGAGATGGCGCTGGTGAGCTTTCCGGACGGATCGTACCTGGAATTGATGGGCATCGCTCCCAATGCGGAGGCGGACGCGGTGGCGCGGCACGTGTGGGCGAAATTCCTCAAGGAGAATGCGGGTCCCTGCGCCTGGGCAATGCGGGAGAGGAACCTGGCCGCGGAGGTGAGCCGGCTGAAGGCGGCGGGCGTCCCCGTGTCGGCGCCGGTGGGCAGTGGGCGCACGCGTCCCGACGGGGTGCGCCTGGAATGGGAGACGTCGGATGTGGGCGGGGAGGCGCGCGGCACGTTTTTCCCGTTCCTGATTCAGGACCGGACGCCGCGCGAGCAACGGGCCTACCCGCAGGGCAAGCCGGTGACCAAGGAATTCCGCGGGGTGACGCGCGTGGTGATCGCGGTACGCAGTCTCGACGACGCGATCCAACGCTACCGGCAGGCGTACGGCGTCCCGCGGCCGATCAAGCAGGTGGACCGGGGTTTCCAAGGGTACCTGGCGCTGTTGGGCAATCTGCCGGTGGTGCTGGCGCAACCGCTGAACGCCGGGTCCTGGCTGGCGGAGCGGATCGAGCGATACGGCGAAGGGCCGTGCGCGTTCGTGCTGGCGGCGGTCAATCCGGGGCACTTCCAGGGGCAAGGCAAGACGCGCTGGTTCGGCGCCGAGATCTCCTGGTTCGATGAGGAGAAGCTGGGCTGGCGTTTGGGGTTTGAAGCGGCCCGGTAGCGGGACGGATGCGCGGGCGGAGGTTGCCTTCCGTCATTTTTCCGCGGTACTATTTGAATGTGTACAGGAATCGAGGACTCAAGCCGTGCCGAGACTAGCAGTCGAAGACAATAGCCGGATGTCGTTACGGATTCGTGCCGAGGAAAAGGCGCTGCTCTTGCGGGCGGTGGCGCTTAAACACACCGACCTGACGGATTTCGTCGTTCGGCACGCCTTGCGTGCCGCCAAGGCCGTCATCGAGGAAGCCGATCGCGTGCAACTCTCCGAGCGGGACAGTCTGCGGGTTCTTGACTTGCTGGAGAATCCACCCGCGCCCAACGCAAGGCTGCGGGCTGCCGCGAAGGCGTTGCCACGGCGGTCATGAGCGCGAGGACTTGGCACGAAGAGCCGATCCACAAGAAACACGATCGCGAAGCTTTCGACTGCGGGGACGAGGCGCTAAACGAGTATCTGCGCCGTTACGCCCGCAAGAGTCACGAACGCGGCGGCGCAAAAACATTCCTTGCGATTGACGCCGACAACAAAACCGTTCTCGGCTTCTACAGCCTAAGCCCCGCCTCGGTTGCCTATGCGCGCACGCCGGAGATGGTACGGCGCGGGCTGGCTCGCCATGACGTGCCGGGTTTCCGGTTGGCGCGCCTGGCGGTGGATCGCAGGCTGCAAGGGCAAGGACTTGGCGGACAGCTTCTGCTTGCGGCCGGCAGACGTTGCCTGCTGGCATCGGCGGAAGTGGGCGGAGTCGTGCTGGTCATCGACGCCAAGAATGAAAGGGTGGCGGCGTGGTATGCCAGCTATGGCGCTGTGCCACTGCTGGACGCACCGTTATCGCTGTTGCTGCCGCTTGCAACCATCGAGACCTTACTGAAAGCCGCTGGGAAATACTGACAGCGGCAGCCGCACGGCTGGGAGATCGATTGCACGCTTGGCGGGCGCGTAGCGTCCTAAGGGCAGAGGAGATTTCCGTATGGTTGCCGGTAAAGGCTTGCTCGTGGGCCTCTTCGCCTTCGCGGTTTGGGGGCAGAGCTTGGACAAAGTGTTCTACTTTGCCCACGTTGAAACGCCGCAGGCGTTGCAGGAGGTGACCAATGCGGTGCGGGCGATCGGCGATATCCGCGATGTGTCGGTGGATGTGGCGAAGCGATCGCTGACGGTGAAGGGGACGGCAGAGCAGCTTGCCGTGGCTGGTTGGCTCGCCGCCGAGATGGACAAGCCCGGCAGCGCCACGGGCACGCGCGACCTACCGTTCAACGACGCCAACGCTCCGCTGGCGCGGGTGGTTTATCTGAGTCACGTGGACAGCCCGCAGGACTTACAGGAGATGGTCAACGCGGTGCGCTCCATCACGGACATCCAGCGCTGCTTCCCGGTGAACCAGCAGAAGGCGATTGTGATGCGCGGGATGCCGGAACAGGTGAAGGCGGCCGGCTGGCTGCTCGGGTTGCTGGACCGGCCGGCCGGCGCGGCACCCGGAGGCGCCACTCCGCCGGACTACCGGCTTCCCGAAGCAGCGCGGAACGCCCGGGACGGTCTGGTGGTGCGCGTGGCGGCCCTGACGCGCATCGACACGCCTCAGGCAATCCAGGAAGTCGTCAACGTGACGCGCTCGCTGGCGGACATCCCGCGCTGCTACCCCATCCCGTCGCGCAGGGTCTTGGTGATACGGGGCAATGACGATCAGATGGCGCTGGTGGACTGGCTGTTGAAGCAGTTCGATGGTCCCGGCGGCCAGGGCACGAGCGAGTTTAAGATGGGCGGCGCCGGCAACCAGATCACGCAGGTGGCCTACGTGAACGCGGGGACGCTGCAAAGCCTTCTGGAAATGGTGAACGAGATCCGAACCGAGACGAAAATGCAGCGCGTGTTCGGGTTCCCGCCGCAGAAAGCGGTCGCGATGCGCGGGACCGCGGACCAGCTTGCCCAGGCGCAGCAGGTGATCCAGTCGAGACAGGGGAAGTAAGGGTTAGAAGCGGTAACCCGCGGCGAGCGCATCGCGGTGAAACATCTTTACCGTATCGAGTGAGAATTCGGCCAGATCCTTACCCAGGCCCGGCAGTTTCTTCAGCAGGTCATGGGTAATAGTGATGATGTGGCAACCGATATTGTCGGCTTGCACCAGGTTGAAAATCTCGCGCGGACTGGCCCAGATCAGCTCCAGTTGCGGTTGGGGCCGCATGACGGCGAGCGACTCTTTCATCAAGGGCAGCGGATCCACGCCGGCGTCGGCCACGCGCCCCGCAAAAACCGAAATGTAGGCGCTGGGGCTCCCCGCCAGTGCCGCGGCCGTGGTACGTACCTGCTCCACGGTCATGAGGGCGGTGATGTTGAGCTTGATATTTTCCTGCGTGAGCTGCCGGACCAGGGGCGCCGCGCTCTCTCCCTTGGTGTTGGTGATGGGGATTTTGACGTACACATTCGGACCCAGGGCGGCGAGTTTGCGGGCCTGCCGGCCCATCTCGTCGAAATCGTCGGAGAAGACCTCCAGGGAGAAAGGCCGGTCCGGCACTGCGGCGAGGATGTCCCGCGCAAACGCTTCGTAGTCGGTGATTCCCGCCAGCCGCATCAACGTGGGATTCGTGGTGAAGCCCTGAATCAATGGGTTCCTGTACAGGTCGAGGATGCCGCGCTTGTCGGCGCCGTCGGCGAAGATTTTGGTTTTCAGTTGCGCTGTGTTCACCGGGATCCGATCCGTTTCACGGGCTCCATGATAGCAAGTCAGTTGGCCTTAGCGACCTCGACGGCGAGCACCTGGGTAGGGCCGAACATGTTGGTGCGGAAGATAATCCACTTCATATCCGGGGTGAAGCTGACGTTGGGTTCCAGGGCGTAATTGTGTTTGGACATGTTGACCAGGCGTTCGGCGCGCAGCACGCCGGTCTTGACAAGTCCTTCCTGGGCCGACGCGACGCCGTAATTGGGCACCATCTCGGGACGGAACAGGTAAATCCATTTGCCGTCCCTGGCATGCGCCACCATTTCGTCGTCGCCGCCATCACCGGCGAAGAGCCGGTTGTCGGGAGAGACGTTGAAGTGGACGCTCCACTCGTTGCGGTCCAGGTGATACCAGACGCGATCCTGGTTCTTGAGGTTGTAGCCGGCCACCCAGAAATCCTCGCCGCGCGGGGTTTGCAGGTCGTACCAGATGGTGCTGCCGTCGGCGCTCCAGAACTCGTGGCCGGCGATCTCCATTTCGAGGGTGCGGCTGTGGATTTTGGTGAGCTGCGAACCATCGGTGCGGATGGTCCAGATGCGATCGACTTTGTGCCAGGGGCCTTCGTGGCAGAACATCAGCAGGGTGGGATCGGTGGGCGAGAACTGGAGGTGGTTGAGCCAATCGGTGGAGCGGTAGAACGTCTTGACCTCGCCAGAGCGCACGTCCACCGTGAACATTCCCATGGGGGTGTGCTGATTGAGGCGATTGTCGAGACTGACTTCCTTGGCGTCGGCCTTGTTGAGGGGCTTGCCGTCGGCTCCGACGGGGGGCGCGCCTCTGCCGGAGCGTCCGCCGCCCGGACCCGCGCCTCTGCCTGCGGGGGCGCCCTCGGTGAGCGTTCCGGCGAGCAGGGTCTCGTCCGCGTTCAAGGTGGCTACCCCGCCGCGCACTTCGAGTTTGGCGATCTGGCGTGTCGCCTTGGTGTTGATGTTGGTGGCGAAGAGGGCGCCATCCTTCATGTAGTAGACCTGACCGGTCTTGCGGCCTGCCACGATCACGGAGACGCGGCCCGGGACTACGGCTTCGATGGCCTGGGTCTTGAGGTTGATGGTGGAGATGCCGCCATCGGCGGTGGTGACGATGACGTGCTCGTTGTCGGCCGTGTAGGCGTTCTGGTTGAAGTACAGGCTGGCGGTGCCGGGATTCTGCGAGAGGCGGATGACGCGGTGGCCGGTGTCGGGATCGATCCACTGTTTGGGCGGGTCATCGGCTCCGCAAAGGGTGCAGACGGCGAGGGCCCCGGATAGAACGAGCGAGTGCTTGGTACGCATGGGGTGCTTCTGTTACTTTACCGCGCCGATCGCGACGAAGCGATTCGTTGGGCAAAACGCAATTCCACTCCGAAATTCGATTACTGCCTGTTATACTCGACACCAAAAGGCGACATATGACGAACCAAAGTACGCGGCGTGGCTTTCTGGTACGAGGCGGCCTGGCAGGAGCCGGATCGGCGCTGGCTTTAGGCGCGCAGACGCGGAGGACCTTCGACGCACGCGATTACGGCGCGGCAGGCGACGGCAAGACGCTGGATAGCGCGGCCATCCAGAAGGCGATTGATGCGGCCGCGGCGGCGGGCAAGGGCGCGCAGGTGCTGATCCGCGGCGGGAAGAAGTATCTGGTCGGCACGCTCGTACTGAAAAGCGGGATCGATTTCCACCTGGCCGACGATGCCGAACTGGTGATCTCCACGAACCCCGCGCACTATCCGCCTGGCAACGAAAATGGCGTGCTCACGGCGACCGGCGCACGCGACCTGAAAATCACCGGAACCGGCAATATCGCAGGACGCGCCACCGAGTTCATGACGGGCTTCAATAAGGAGGGCGAGATCTGGGAATTCGGTGCGTTCCGCCCGAAAATGTTCATCCTCACCGGCTGCCAGGGATTGGAAGTGCGCGATCTCTCTTTCAGTCAGGCGCCGCAGTGGGGCTTGCACATGCTGGGCTGCGAGCACGTGCTGGTGGACGGCATCAAGATCCGCAACAATCTCGACGTGCCGAACTGCGACGGCATCGACCCGGATCATTGCCGCGACGTGGAGATCCGCAAATGCAACATCGTGTGCGGCGACGACGCCATCGTGATCAAGGCCACGCGGCAAGATAAGAAGTGGGGGCCCTCGGCCAACATCACGGTGAAGGATTGCGTGATCGAGACCAAGGATTCGGGGTTGAAGATCGGCACCGAGACTACCGAGGACATCCACGATATCCATTTCGAGCGGTGCGAAATCAAGTCGAGCTGCCGCGGGCTGACGATCCAGTTACGCGATGAAGGCAACGTGTACGGGATCGATTTCAGCGATATCAAGTTTGTCGCCAGCTACCAGGCGGCGCCCTGGTGGGGCCGCGGCGAGGCCATCTCTTTCACTGCCATTCCGCGCACCAAGGGCGGTCAGGTCGGCACGATCCACGATGTGCGCGTGCGAAACGTCACCGGCCGCGCCGAAAACAGCATCCGCATCAACGGGACGCCGGAGAGCCGGATCCGCAACGTGACGTTAGACCACGTGGCGGTCACTTTCGACCGCTGGACCAAATATCCCGGAGCCGTTTTCGACAACCGGCCGACCACGGCGTATCCCGATGTCGAACCCCACAATACCCCCGGCATCAGTCTGCGCTACGCCGACGGAGTCACGTTGAAGGATTGCAGCGTGATCTGGGGTAAGAACTGTCCGCCGACGTTCACCGACGCGTTGGAAACCGAAAATGTCACGGGCCTGACGCGCACTCGCTTCCACAACGTGCCGGCCCACCCCGGAGAGAAAAAATGAAATACTCCCTGATCCTGCTCGCATGCTTCACGATGTCCGCCGCGGACCGTCCGGGCACGACGTTCAAGATCTTTCAGTTTCCGGCCAACATGATTCCGCGCGTGGATGGCAATGCCGACGATTGGAAGATGGTGCCGGACGACTACGCGATCGGCATGGACCAACTGGTGGACGACACCAACAAAGATCGCAAGCCGGACCCCAAGGATCTGGACGTCAAGGTGAAAGTCGGGTGGGTGAAGGGCCTCAATCGCTTGTACTTTCTCTACGAGGCCTACGACAACTACTGGGACTTCGCCAAGCCGGGGCTGCACAACGACATCTTCGAAGTGGTGGTGGACGGCGACATGTCGGGCGGACCGCTGATCGAGAATTTCCAGCCC
>JADGNS010001032.1 GCA_017883355.1 Candidatus Solibacter sp. | reverse complement strand
CGCGCGCCGCCGACCTCGCCCTGCCCGCCATCTCGAACACCGTCTCGATCATATCCGCCACCTACAACGGCACCGTGCAGGATAAAGTCTCGCAGTTCGATGCCGCCATCCAGATTGCGACAACCGTCACCAACCAGATCGTGCCCCTGTTCGGCGAAGACGTCGCCCTTGAGTCCTTTTCCGCGAAAGGTGGCGCCAAACTGGTGCGCGAAGGCCGCACCCTAGGCGTGCTGCTGCCGGAACGCGGGACGGTCACCCTCCAGTTCAAGCTCATCGCCAGGCTCGGCGGGGATGTCACGCGCCGCCAGCTCGCCTTCCGCATTCCGCCCGCCCTCTCCAGCCGCGTGAGCGTCGTCATTGACGAAGCCGAGGCGGACGTGGAGTTCCCGACCGCGGTCTCCTTCGAGCGCACCAGCGCCGACCAGCAAACGCACGTCAAGGCGATCATCGGCGCCGCCGACCGCCTCGAACTCAACTGGACGCCGCGGATGAAGCGGGCGGCGGAGATCGTGGCCACGGTCTTTGTCCAGAACACCGCGCTGGTCACCATCGGCGGCGGCGTAATGAACACCCGGGCGTCACTCGATTATCAGATTAGCCAGGGCGAGCTGAAGCAAGTGCGCGTGCAGATCCCAGCCGGCCAGCGCCTTTTGCGTGTGGAGGGCGATGCGATCCGCAGTTGGGAGATCAAGGACGACACGCTCGTCGTGGACCTGCTCAAAGGCGTCTCCCCGGCTTGGAAGCTCACCGTCGAAACCGAGAAGGTCCTCGACAAACTGCCCGCCACGGCGAAGATCGAGCTGCCCCACGCGCTGGATGTGAAACGCGAGACCGGCCTGGTGGCTTTGCGCGCCAGCGAAGAGGTTTCCCTCAACGTCGAGAACGCGCAGGAACTGCAGCGCGTGGATGCCGAGAAGTTTCGCCGCGCCGCGCCGGACCAGAAGGAAGCCATCCTGAGCGCGTTCCGCTTCCTGAAGACCGATTTCGCCCTGAGCGTCCGTGCCGAGACGGTGCAGCCCCAAATCGAGGCCGCGGTGCGCAACAGCATCCGCATCGGCGCGGAGTCGGTACAGGTGTCCGCGCAGATAGATTACACCATAAAACGGGCGGGCGTGTGCGCGCTCCGGCTGGCGCTGCCGCCGGGGTACCGGCTGGAAAGCGTCACCGGCGACAAGGTGTCCCAGTGGGGTGAGCGCACCGAGAACGGTGTGGCGCTCGTCGAGGTCACCCTCAAGGAGCGCACTCTCGGCGCCTACGCGCTCAACCTCGTTCTCGTTCAGAATTACACGCAGCCGCCGAAGGCCCTGGCCATCGTCGGCGTGCATCCTCTCGACACGCAGAAGCTGAGTGGCTACATCACCGTTGCCACCGACCTCGGCGTCGCCGCCAAGACCGAGTCGTTTGAGGGCCTGACCGAGATTCCCTTCGCCAGCGTGCCCGGGGAACGGGCCGTGGCCGGCGGTAGCGCCCTGGCCTACAAGTTCATCGCCACCGCCCCCGGGGCGGCGCCGGCGTGGCGCCTGAGCGTCATCACGGAAGCCGTTGAACCTTGGCTGCGCGCCGAGATCATGAACACGATCACCCTCACCGAGACGCTGGTCAGCGGCCGGTCGCAGGTGAAATACGACATCGCCAACGCCCCGGTGAAAGAGTTCCGGGTGCGCGTGCCCGCGGCTTACAAGAACGTCGAGATTACCGGCGCGCAAATCCGCCGCCGGGATGAGACCAACGGCGAGTGGCGTGTCGAGCTGCAAGGCAAGGTGCGCGGGGAATACCTGCTGACCGTGACGTGGGAGCTGCCCCGCAGCGGGCAGACCAACCTCCTCGAGTTGGCGGGCGTCCAGGCGCTGGGGGTGGAACGCGAGGTTGGCTACGTCGCCGTGATGGCCCGGCCGCCGTTACAGGTGGCCGACCAATCCGCCAGCGAACTGCTCAGCAAGATCGACGTGCGCGAGCTGCCCGCGTGGACGGGCCGGCCGGATACCACCACGGTGCTGGTGTATCGCTACCTGCGCCCCGGCTACAAGCTCGTGCTCGAAGCCCGGCGCTACGACGAGGCCGAAGTGCTGCAAGGCCTGATCGACAACGCCCGCCTCGCCACCGTCGTCGCCGATGACGGCCAGATGATGACCGAGGTTACCCTCAGCATCCGCAATAACGGCCGGCAGCATCTGGAAATCGAGCTGCCGGCGAACACCAAAGTCTGGTCGGCGTTCGTGGCGGGCGAGCCGGTCCGCCCCAGCCTTCGCGAAGGCAAGCTGCTGCTGCCGCTCGAACGCGACACTGCCTCCGACGCGCCGTTGGCCGTCGAGCTGACCTTCGTCGGGCAGGACAAGTTCCCGAAGACGCACGGCACCCTGTCCCTGGTTTCGCCAAAGTTCGATCTGCCCCTCAAGAACGCGCGCTGGGACCTCTACCTGCCGCCCGATTACGAATACAGCCGCTTCGAAGGCTCGATGAACCGCACCGTTGACGCGACGCTGCCGGTCGAGCAGGTCTATTCCCTCTCCGAATATAATGTGCAGCAGAGCGCCCGGGAAGAGCAGAACAAGTTTGCGGTGCGCTACGGGCTGGAGTCGGCGCGCAAAGACCTCCAGGGCGGCAATCTGCAAAAAGCGATCAGTAGCTACGGCCGCGCCAAACTGAGCTATGCAAACAACAGGGCGGTGGAAGTCGAAGCCCGCGACTTGAAGGAACTGGAGTCCGACGTCCGCCGCGCCCAGAGTAGCAACCTCATCATCGCGCAGAACAACTACTTCCTGGACAACGCCGGGAAACTCGGCGACCAGCAGGCGCTCCAGTTCCAGGCCGGGCAAGGCCAGGTCATCGCCAACGAA
>JADGNS010001031.1 GCA_017883355.1 Candidatus Solibacter sp. | reverse complement strand
AGTCCGGCAGACGCGGCAAGCTGCGTCTCTACAGTCCCGTTCCCACTCACGGCAACAGCAGCAACTTCCCCGTAGTCTTCCGCCCTTCCAGGTCGCGGTGCGCCTGTTGCACCTGCGCCAGCGGATACACGTGTTCGATCCGCAACTTGAGTTTGCCGTCGCGAATCATGCCGAAGACCGCCGCGGCACGCTGCTGCAACTCCGGCGCGGTAGCAATGTAGTTCCCCAGCGAAGGCCGCGTCAGAAAGATCGACCCCTTCTGTGTAAGCACCAGCGGATCAAGCAACGCGACCGCCCCGCTCGATCCTCCGAAGAGCACCATCATGCCGCGCGGACGCAGCAGATTCAGACCCTTGTCGAACGTCGTCTTGCCCACCGAGTCATACACCACATCCACGCCTTTGCCGCCGGTCAGCCGTTTCGTCTCCGCCTCAAAATCAGCCTGCGTATAAAGAATGACTTCGTCCGCTCCCGCCGCTCGTGCCAGCTTGGCTTTTTCCTCGGTCGAAACCGTCGCGATCACGCGCGCCCCAATGTTGTGCGCCATCTGGACCAGCAGCAACCCAACTCCGCCGGCAGCGGCATGAATCAGCGCCGTCTCGCCTTTCTTCAGCGGCCAAGTGTCATGAGTAAGGTAGTGCGCCGTCATCCCCTGCAGCATGGCGGCCGCAGCCTCGCGCTCTCCCACTCCCGCCGGAATCTTCACCAGACGGTCGGCCGGCACCGCGGCGTACTCGGCATAGCTCCCGGGGACCGATGTGTAAGCCACACGATCCCCGACAGCCACCCCGCCCACGTCGGAGCCGAGCGCCGACACCACGCCCGCCGCTTCCTGTCCCAGCACCAACGGCAGCGGCGCCTTGTAACGGCCTTCGCGGTTGTAGACGTCAATGAAGTTGACGCCCGCCGCCTGGATCTTCACCACGGCTTCGTTCGATTTCGGTTGCGGAACCGGCAAATCCACCAGCTCCATCACTTCCGGCCCACCCGTTTGCTTGATCTGTATGGCTTTCATATTTCCCTTCGTGTGACTTCGTGCCCTATGATGGTTAATATTTCGCAAACTGATCCGCTACCGCGCCACTGCCCCGTTTGCCGTCTGCCGCCAGCCTGGGGTAATATGCCCAGCCTGTACCGAAAGTAACGGGGTGCTGGGTCTTTTGTAGCGTTGACCCAACGAATTTCGCGATAGTACCATCTCAATAGTCAGGGGCGTCAGTTGTACCGGAAGCCGTTGCGGTAAGTTTATGAAAATATGAGATTTCCTTCTCACCCGTATCTGGCGATCCTTCTCTTGGCCCCATTGGCGGCGACCCTCGCATGCCAGAGCGCCCAGAAGCCGGCCACGTTCATGCCGCCCCCTCAGTCCCAGGCTCCAGCCCTGATCGCGGCCAGCAGCCCGCCTGATCCGCACAAGCAGAAATCTGACACAGCAGCCACGGAACCCCAATCGAAGCCGCAGGTTCCGCAGGCGCTCCAGGTAGATCCGGTAAGCGACCTGATTGCCCGAGTCGAAAAAGAATACGAGTCAGGGCAGGATAACTATCGCGCCGGGCATCTGGAAGCCGCGAAGCAGAATTTCGACTCCGCCTTCAATCAGCTCCTGGGCAGCGGATTGGATCTCCGCTCCGACGAGCGCCTGGGGCGCGAACTCGACCGCCTTCTGGACGGCGTCAACAGCCTGGAACTAGCGGCACTGCAACAGGGCGACGGCTTTGCCGAACAGAAGTCGGAACCAGCTCCGATCGACGAAGCCAACGAACTCACTCCGGCGGTCGACGAAAACATCAAAGCCAAAGCCGAAGCCGAAATCAAGTCCACTCGTTCCGATCTGCCGCTGGTAATGACCGACCAAGTCGCGGGCTTCATCAATTACTTCTCCAGCCGAGGGCGCAGCACGCTCGAACACGCTCTGGCTCGCTCTGGCCGCTACGAAGACATGATCCGGCGCGTCCTGCGTGAACAAGGCGTTCCCCAGGAACTGATCTATCTGGCCCAAGCCGAGTCCGGATTCCATCCGTTAGCCGTTTCACGAGCCGGCGCCAGAGGCATGTGGCAGTTCATGGGCAGCCGCGCCAAAGGCTACGGACTCGATCGCAGCTGGTGGGTCGATGACCGGCAAGATCCCGAAAAAGCGACCCGTGCCGCCGCTCACCATTTGAAAGACCTCTACAACCAGTTCGGAGACTGGTACCTGGCCATGGCCGCCTACAACTCGGGCCCAGGCACGGTCCAGAGCGCGGTCAAGCGCACCGGCTACGCCGATTTCTGGGAGCTCTACCGCCGCAACGTGCTGCCCAAGGAAACCCGCAACTACGTCCCCATCATCGTGGCCGTCACCATCATGGCCAAGAATCCCGAGCAATACGGATTGGAAACGGTGGTGAAGGAAAAGCCGGTTCCCTACGACACCGTCAAGATCGACTATCCCATCGATCTCCGCTTAGCCGCCGAGTGCGTGGATGCCACCGCCTCCGACTTGCTGGAGCTGAACCCCAGCCTGCTCCGGTTGACTACGCCGAAAGCTCAAGAATTCGAACTCCACTTGCCCGCCGGAACCGCCGACAAGTTTCAGGTGGCAGTCGCCACGATTCCCGCCGACAAGCGCGTCTGGTGGCGTTATCACAAAGTGCAAGGCGGAGAAACGCTGGCCGCCATCGCCCGCACCTATCACACAACTCCAAGAGCCATCGCCGAAGCGAACGACCTGGACGACGGACTGAACAACGGCGCGGTCTCGCCCGAAACCCGCTTGATCATCCCGATCGCCCCGGGCAAACAAAGTGACACCAGCACCTACGCGCGCGCCATCACCCACTACAAAGTGCGCAAAGGCGAT
>JADGNS010001030.1 GCA_017883355.1 Candidatus Solibacter sp. | reverse complement strand
TGGGCTGGGGAATGTTGTTCACCCGCACTGCGCGCTCGGTGGTTTCGATCGCGATGCCGGCGACGTCCTCGCCGCGGAATTTGTGCTCGGCCTTGAGCGCCAGCGTGCCCTCCACGGGCGTGTGCGCCGTGATGTGGCAGGCGTAACGCTTCATCATGATGCTTTGCGTGGACCAGATTTCGCCGAGGCCGCGCGTCAGCGCGTTCATGTCGTAGTCGCGGCAGAACACGCGCAAAAAGCCAAATTCGCCTTCGATGCCGGTGACGGGCCCGGTGTAGCCCTCGGCGGCGAGGGTCGCAGCAAGCACGCCGGATTCGGCGGCGCGCCCCAGGTGCAGGCGCTTCACCATCGCGCCGGTGCCCGATTTCGCGAATTCGAGCAGGCCGCTTGCGGTGGAGGCGGCGATGCCGATGGCGTTCTGGGTCTGGTCCGCATCGAGGCGCATCACGCGCGCCGTGGCCACCGCAGCTCCGAACGGTCCGGTGGTGCCCGGTGCGTGAAAACCGTGCTCCTCCTGGCTGTGTTTGGTCGCAACGCCGATGCGGATCATGACTTCGGCTCCGGCGACAAAGGCGGTAATGAGTTCGCGCCCGCTGGCGCCGCGTTCCTGCGCCACCGCCAGCGACGAGGACAATATGGTTGCGCCGGGGTGCGAGCCCGAGTTGGGCTTGGTGAGGTTGTCGAGCTCGAACGCATGCGCGAAGGCGCCGTTGGCGAGCGCCGCGGAAGGCGCGTGTACCAGGGCGTCGCGCATGCCGAGGATGCGGCTCCTGCCGCCCGGGCCGTTGTGGCGGGCGTAGGCCGCGATCATCCTGCTCCAGGGCAGTTCGCCGCCGTACATGGTGGTGGCGACGGTATCGGCGATCGCGTCCTTGGCGCGCTGGATCACCGCGGGCGGAATGTCCTCGTAGCGCAAGGCCGAGGCGTACTCGGCGAGCGTGCGACTCTGGCCCGCGGCCACGCCCTGCTGGCCGGATTCGGCGGCCTGCGCGCTCGCCGCGGCAAGCAGCGGAGCGAATGGCGCGGCCCCGGCGAGGCCGGCCGCACCCCGCAGGAAGCTGCGGCGGGAGTCGTCCCGCGTTACGTTACTCGTCATGTAACTCCTCCTTGAATTCAACCTTGTGCCATCAGATCGGCGATTCGTCCCGCATCCGGCAACGCCTCCAGCGCCAGCACCGCGTCGCGCAATTCTTCGACCCTGGCTCGCGGCAAGGCATGCAGCGCCAGCTTTTCGAATTTATCCACAATGTCCGCGGCGCTGGCGAAGTTTGTTTCGCTGCCGCGCGCCGCTTCCACGGCAAGCGGCCTGCTCGAATTCGCCAAATCGGGCACCGGAGCGATGGTAAAGCGCCTGCACCTGGGGCGCGCCGCCGAATCCGGCGTGCTCGCCGCAAGCCTCGCCGCCGAGGGCTACACCGGACCCGTCACCGCCATCGAAGGCGAATTCGGTTTTTTGCGCGTGTTCTGCCGCGACTACGACATGAACGCCCTTACGCGCGGCTTGGGCGAAACCTGGTCCACGCAAAGCATCATGTTGAAGCGTTACGCCTGCCACATCACGGCGCACACGCCCGTGGAGGGCACGCTGGCGCTCAAGGCCGAGCACAAATTCCGCGGCGGGGACGTTGCCGACATCGCGATTCAGAGCACCGAGCGCGCGCTGCGGGTGAACAACATTCCCCAGCCCAGAGACATCCTGCTCGCCCAGTACAGCATTCCCTTCTGCGTCGCGCTGGCGCTGTACCGCAATCCGGTGGACCCGCGCTCCTTCGACGAGTCGGCGCTGCGCAGCCCGGAAATCATGGGCCTCGCGGCGCGGGTGAAAATGAGCGTGCTGCCGCCGCCGGACAACCGCTCGGACATGACCAGCATCGTCACCATTGCGCTCAAGGACGGCCGCAGCCTAAGCCGCCGCACCACCGCGTTCGCGGGCACGCCCGAGCGGCCGCTGGGTCAGGAAGAATTGCGCGAAAAATTCCTCATGCTGACGCGCCAGTTCGGCGAGGCCGGCATGGCGCGGGCTTTTGCGCGCCTGCAGAACCTGGAGAACGAAAAGACGGTCGACTGGATCGGCGCCTGAGCGGCGGGACTCTTCCCTGCTCCTGTGGAATAATCCGGCCACCGGCAAGAATGAAGCCCATCCGGCCGGCGACCGGCCTTGGCATCGGCGATCGTTCACGGTGATATAATAAACATATCAGTCCGGCCGATCATCGAGGTTCCCCATGCCCGCCCGCCCGTCTCCCGCGAAGCGCAAGAAAGCCGTCTCCGGCATCCTCCTGCGCTACCGCGAAACCGATACCACCTTCGGCGTGACGCGCGCCACCGCCACCCGCCTTGCCAAGACCCTGGGCCTGTCGGAAACCCAGGTGATCCACGTCGCGCTCGCGCACTTCGCGCGGCAGAACCTGCCGGCTTACGCGCCCGATGACGGGCCGCTCACCGATGAGCAATACAAGCGAATCCGCGAGCTTGTGCCGCAGGCGGGCTTTGTCAGCGGCAAGCGCCGCTTGTTCTGACGCGAATGTGGTTCTTCACGCTGCCTGAGGCGGGCGACATCGTCTGGTGTCGCTTTCCCGAGGAAGCGATGGGCCGTCCGGGACCCAAGCCGAGACCGGCGCTGGTTTTTGACCTGGGCACGCTGCACGGCGATCCAGCCGTCGAAGCGATCTTCGGGACCAGCCAGAAACTGGAGCGGCTTTATGCCGGCGAATTTGCGATAACCCCAAAAGATGGCATTGCCTATCGCGTCTCGGGTCTATCTCGCGCCACCAAATTCGACATGAGCAAATCGGTCTTCCTGCCCTACAACGATGGGTGGTTTGGCGTGCCACCCGGAGC
>JADGNS010001029.1 GCA_017883355.1 Candidatus Solibacter sp. | reverse complement strand
GGTCAGGGAAGGGGTTGGCTCCACGCAGAGACGCAGGACCCGCAAGCGGGTACCGCGCAGAGGAAGCGCAGAACTCATACCACGGGCTATGCCCTTGGTGGAATGGGATGGGAAACCTGGAGTGGATAGCAAAGAAGTCCGAGCTTCGCTCGGATTGACAGGCTGAAGCCTGTCCCACCAAGGCAGGTTTCCGGAGAGCTGCGCTCGGATTGGGAGGCTGAAGCCTGCCCCACGGACGGACAAGGCAGAGCCTTATCCCACCGGCATTTGGTTTGTGTTTCATCTGTTGGGCGCCCAGTTTCACCGTATCGTGGGCGCGGCCTGGGGTCAAGCAGTCCGCAAAAGCGAAACCGCAGTAGCCTCTACCCCGCGCTCCTCCTACGCGAGGCCGGAGCGCTGCAGCAGCGCGTTGGGGTCGGGGTCGCGGCCCATGAAGCGGCGATAGAGTTCGGCGGGGTCCTCGCTGTCGCCCCGCGACAGAATTTCGGCGCGGAACGACGCGCCGATCTCGCGGCTGAAGATGCCGCCATCGCGGAACCGGGTGAAGGCGTCGGCCTCCAATACCTCGGCCCATTTATAGGAGTAATAGCCGGCGCCGTAGCCCACTGGCGCGGCGAACAGATGTGTGAAAGCGGCGATCATGGCGTGATCGGCCGGCAGCGGGGCGGGGCTGAATTCCTGCAAGATGGCGCGCGTGTAGGCCACCGGATCGCCATCGCGCGCCGCGTCGTAGCGCACGTGCAGCAGCAGATCGAGGAAGCCGAAACCCACCTGCCGCATCTGCGCATTGGCGGCGCGGAAAGTGCGCGCGCGCTTCATTTTCTGGAACAGGTCGTCGGGCACGGGCGCGCCCGTTTCGTAATGGCGCGCGAACAGATCCAGGGCCTCGCGCTCCCAGCACCAGTTCTCCATGATCTGGCTGGGCAGTTCGACGAAATCCCAGGCGACACTGGTGCCGGCCAGCGAGCGGATTTCCACCCGGCTCAACAGGTGGTGCAACAGGTGGCCGAACTCGTGGAAGATGGTTTCCACTTCCCGGTGCGTGAGCAGCGCGGGCTTGCCTCCCACCGGGAGCGTGAGGTTGCCGCAGATCAATCCCAGGTGCGGCCGGAAGCCATCGGCGGTGGGACCGCCGGTGATCAGACCGTCCATCCACGCGCCGCCGCGCTTATTTTCGCGCGGGTGCCAGTCGGCATAGAAGCTGCCCAGAAAGACGCCTTCCTCGTCCCGGACATTGTAGTAGTGCACGTCCGGATCCCAGGCGGGGACGCCGAATTCCTCTTCTACGCGGATGCCATAGAGGCGCTGCACGAGTTCGAAGAGTCCGCCGACCACGCGCTCCATGGGAAAGTAGGGGCGGAGCGCCTCCTCGTCGAAATCGTAGAGCGCGTGGCGCTGCTTTTCGGCGTAGTAAGCGACGTCCCACGGGGCTAGCTCGGGAGCGTCCGGGCCTTCCAGGGAGCGGCGGAATGCCAGCAACTCCTGGTTCTCTTCGCCGAAGCGGCGCGCCGTCTTCGTCTTCAGATCTTCCAGGAAGGCCAGGGCGCGGTCGCCGGTATGCGCCATGCGATCTTCCAGCACCAGGTCGGCGAAGTTGGCGAAGCCCAGCAGCGCCGCCTTCTCGCGGCGCAGTTCGATGATGCGCACCAGGATCGGGCGGTTATCGCGATCTCCGGTGGCGCCCCGCACGGCGAACGCCTCATAGACCTTGCGGCGAATGGCGCTTTCCTCGAGGTAGGTCATCACCGCGAAGTAGTCCGGCGCCTGCAGGGTAAAGCGCCAGCCTTCGAGGCCCTTGCGCTGGGCGCTTTCTCTAGCGCTGGCGATGGCCGTGGGCGGCAGCCCCGAAAGCTCCCGTTCCTTGGTGAGCACGAGTTCGAAGGCGTTGGTGGAATCCAGCACGTTCTCGGCGAACTTGGTGGTGATCTGGGTCAGTTCGACATCGATCTCCTCCAGGCGCTTCTTGCCGGCGGGATCCAGATCGGCGCCATGGCGGCGGAAGGTCTCGATGGATTTGTGCAGGAATCGGCGGCGCGCGCCGGTGAGTTGCGCGGCTTCCGGCGTCGCGGCGTAGGCCTTGAGGTTGCGCCACAGGCCGGCGTTCAGCGGAATGCCGGTGTAAAAGGCGCTGACCTCGGGCTGCGCGGCGTTGAAGGCCGCGCGCAACTCGGGATACGTGGCCACGCTTTCCAGGTGGCGCACCACGCCCATCGCCCAGTCGAGCGGCTCGGTCATATTGTCCAGCGCGTGCAACGTGTTGTCGAAGGAGGGTTCGCCATCGGCGGTGGCGAGCGCGGCCAGGCGCGTGCGGGCCGCGCGCAGCAACTCGCTGGCGGCTGGTTGCACGTGCTCCGCGCGGATCCTGTCGAACGGAATGCGGAATTCCACGTCAAGAAGCGGGTTGGTGTCGCTGGTAGGCTGCATTACCATCAAGCGTAACAGGTGGATAGTACCCGGTACGGGGGCGTCGCGACAAAAACTACAAAACGGTTACCATGGAGAGAGCATGGGTTTTAATCCGAACGGGGTGCTGTCCCGGATTCCCGCCGAGCAGCGACTGAATGTATTTGCCCTGGTAATTTATGTGCCCGATCCGTTGGGGCGTTTCCTCGACGATCTGCGCCGGGAACTGGTGCCGGGGTGTAACCCGCACGCACACGTGAGTGTACTGCCGCCGCGTCCGCTGGCCGTCGATTGGCAAGTGGCCGGTGAGCAGGTCCGCGCGTGCGCCGGGAACTGGGCATCGTTTGACATCGTGCTGGGGCGGATTCGCATGTTCCCGGTGACCAACGTGATCTACCTCGAGTTGGGCGAGGGAGCGCCGGAGATGTTCCGCATCCACGC
>JADGNS010001028.1 GCA_017883355.1 Candidatus Solibacter sp. | reverse complement strand
CTGATCGTCCAGCAACGGGTCTGGTTGAGTGCCGGCTGCATCACGAAAGAAGGAGCCGCCGGTGTCTTCAAAAGTGTTCTGCCGGGGAATCTCCCCGGTGACGAAGATGCCGTCGAGCACTTCGGTGGGTGTTCTGATCCAGACTGCGGTGTTGGCCACGCTGCGAACGGTTTCCGCACTCGCCTCATCCATGCCGATCGAGCGGGTGG
This sequence comes from Candidatus Solibacter sp., assembly GCA_017883355.1. GTDB lineage: Bacteria > Acidobacteriota > Terriglobia > Bryobacterales > Bryobacteraceae > Solibacter. Next base: position 2,639 of record JADGNS010001028.1, on the reverse strand, counting down.
TGCCGTCGGGGTTGCGGACGAACTTTTGGGCCAGGGCGGCGCGGTGGAGAAAAAGCCGCGCTTGCGGTGCTGCTTTATGGGCGGCCGTTAAGCCTCCGGTGTGGTCGTTATGGCCGTGGCTCAGGACTATGGCTTCGGCGTCTGCCAGGGTGATGCGTAACTTGAGGGCATTGTGCAGAAACAAGTCGCTTTGGCCGGTGTCGAACAAGAGACTGCGGGGCCCGGCCTGGAGGTGGAAAGCCAAGCCGTGTTCCGCCAGCAAGTCGCGGGCATGAACGCTATTCTCGACCAAAGTGGTGACTGCGATTGTCTCACTCATTTCGCTCCATGAACTTGGCCGAAGCGGCGGCCTTGACACAACCCTCTTGTGTTAATTCGGCTTGCATCACGTAGAGCGGCCTGTGCCTCTCCTCGATCCAGGCCCGCAACTGCAGTTCGCGGCCGATCAGCACCGGCTTCCAATAGCGCACCGTCAACTCCCCCGTCACCGCCACGATGCCCTGAGCAAACAGGCAATTCGTCATAGTTCCGTCCAGCATGGACGCGACCACACCCCCATGCACGAGTCCCGGATACCCCTCCAAGGCAGCGTGGGCCAGAAACACGGTGCTGACGCCGCCGTCCCCATCAGGTTCGAATTTCAACCCCAAGCCATACGGATTGGAACCGCTGCAGACCACGCAAAACGGATGGGCGCAGGCCTGCGCGCCCTTGAGTTGGGTTTGACCAGTGTTCATGAATCAGTTCCCATCAGCGAGCAATCGCGGTGCCAGCGGTGAAAAGGCTGCCTGGCTGGGTGGAAGCAGAGGCATAATGCAACGAATGGACTAATAGGGGTGTGGCGATTTGCAACACCCGTGGCGATTCGCGTTTGGGGCTGGCACCAGCGCAGCCGCGGGCCTAGACTCGGGATGATGTTAGACAACCTGCTGGATTACATTCCAGATGGCGTATTCACGGTGGATGCCGAGTGGCGCGTGACGTTCTTTAACCGCGCCGCCGAGCAGATCACCGGGATCAAGCGCGGCGAGGCGGTGGGGCGCCGCTGCTGCGACGTCTTTCGGGCCAGCATCTGCGAGAACGCCTGCGCGTTGAAGCAGACACTCTCCACGACCCGTCCCGTGGTAAACAAGGTGGTTTATATTATTGATGCCCGCGGGCAAAAGATCCCCATCAGCATCTCGACAGCAGCGCTGAAGGATGATCGTGGCCGGATAGTGGGCGGGGTCGAGAGCTTCCGCGACTTGCGCGTGGTCGAGACGCTGCACCGCGAACTGCAGCAGCAGAATTCCTTTTCCGACATCATTGGGCGCAGCGCGGCGATGCGACAGATTTTTGAGCTGCTGCCCAAGATTGCCGAGAGCGAGAGCGCGGTGCTGATCGAGGGCGCCAGCGGGACGGGCAAGGAGTTATTTGCGCGCGCCCTGCACAATCTGTCACGGCGGCGGTCGAAGAAGTTTGTGGCCATCAATTGTGGGGCGCTGCCGGACAACCTGCTGGAATCGGAGCTGTTCGGGTACAAAGCGGGGGCATTTACCGACGCGCGGCGCGACAAGCCCGGCCGGTTCGCGCTGGCCAACGGGGGCACGATTTTCCTGGACGAGATCGGCGACATCTCCTCGGCGATGCAGGCCCGGCTGCTGCGGGTCTTGCAGGAACGGGTCTATGAACCGCTGGGGGGAGTGGAGCCGGTGAAGACCGACGTACGCGTCATTGCGGCCACCAACAAGAGCCTGGGGAAGCTGGTGGAACAAGGCCGGTTTCGCGAGGACCTTTTCTATCGCATTCATGTGATTCGGATTGAATTGCCTAGCCTGAGGGACCGCCGCGAGGACATCCCATTGCTGATTGACCATTTCGTCGCGCGGTTCAACCGGCTCAAGGGCAAAGATATTGCGGGGGTTTCCGACCCGGTGCTGGCTCGGCTGATGGAGCATGACTTTCCCGGCAACGTGCGGGAGCTGGAGAATATCATTGAGCACGCCTTCGTGTTGTGCGGCGGCGGGGTCATCGAGCTGAAGCATCTTCCCCCGCCTCTGCGTGGCGGGGCGCTGGGCGAGGCGCTGCGCCTGGGCAAGGCGGTGACGCTGGAGGCCATGGAAAAGCTGCTGGTTACGGATGCGTTGCGGCGAAACGGCGGGAACCATCAGAAGGCGGCGAAAGAGCTGGGCATCAACCCCAGCACGCTGTTCCGGAAGGTGAAGGCGTTGAAGCTTGCGAGGAACGCGTGAGCTTGGCACGGTCCAAGCGTCAGGCTGGCGGGTGTGGCGGTGAGTTGATAGCCAATAGCCAATAGCCCGATGAAAAGACCAGCGCACGATCCTGAAACGCTCTCGAACCGACGGCAAATCCTGAAGCGCGAGGCGCGGTTGCGCCGGTTTGGGTACGATTCGCCAGCAGCCGTTCAGTTCGTGCTGGCCCAGGCCCTGCCCCTGCGTGGGAAGGTGTTGGAAATCGGCACGGGCAAGGGGCGATTCCTGGTTAGGCTGGCCCGGCATGCCGGGATGGTAACGACGGTGGACATTGCTGCCGAGGAACAGCAATGCGCGCGGCTCAATGCACGTTAAGCGGGCGTGGAGGGGAATATCCGGTTCGTTGTGCGGGATGCCGTGCACCTGGCGTGGCGGGCTGGAACGTTT
>JADGNS010000104.1 GCA_017883355.1 Candidatus Solibacter sp. | reverse complement strand
CCTTGAGGATCATGACTACACGACGAGGGAACCGGGGAAGAAGTCGAAGCTCTTAGACTTTAGCGGAGGACCTTGCGTAGCCCATGGGCGCAGGCAACTTCAACTGCCGGGGCAGCGTCAACTGCCTGATGGCTTTGAACGTGTGGCTGGCTCCTGTGTCGACCCATTCGCAAACATCTGTAAGGAAACCTAGTATATCCGAAGCTCTTGACACTGTTCTTTTCTCAGCGTATAGTTTTCTCAGAGCTCGGGCGGCCACGAATTTCAGAGGTGCGGTGTGGTGGTTCGTCCAGACCGATGCCAGGGGCCGTTTTCCACCCCGCGTGCTGGTTCGGGAACTCATGTTTAAAGGGTTGTACTCCGGAATCGGACCCTGCTCCCTCGATTCCCGGTGCGCCGCGGTGCTAGCCCGCGGTCGCCACAGCGCCTTCTCCGATTGAGAGGCGGATGTATACCCGACGAAGCGGGACTTAGGCATGATCCCGGGCGACCATCTGTTTGACGGACTCAACTTTGTTTCAGGAGATTCAAAATGCAGTGGGAGAAGTTTTCGAAGGGCAGATTTCTTGCATTTGCAGTAGGGCCGATCTTCTGCCTGATGGCGATGGCCGGCGCTGCTTTCGCGCAAGGCACGACAGGCGCAATCGACGTCCAGGTTTCAGACAGCTCCGGATCTGCCGTGCCGGGGGCCTCGGTGACAGTCCTTAACGCAGGCACCGGCGCCGGGTCCAAGGCGCAAAGCGACCAGGTAGGCCGATGCCAGTTTCCGCTGCTGCGCGCAGGAGCGTATCGGATCACCGTGGAGCAGCAGGGGTTCGACAAACTGGTGCGCGACGACGTAATCGTCAACGCTACCACCACTACTCACCTCGATTTGAGGTTGACGGTCGGGTCTCGCAGCGAAGCCATCACGGTGGAGGCGTCCACCCCGCTGTTGCAGACCGACCAGGCAACCATCGGCAACGTGGTGGAGGAACGGCAGCTTACTTCGACTCCGCTGGCGTCCCGCAACTTCACCCAGTTGTTGGGTACCTCGGCGGGCATCGTGGGCGGCATCTTCAACGCCGATAACCCCGGCACCGGCGGCGCCAACGTCAGCGTGAACGGCGCCCGCAATGGCAGCAACGCCCTGATGGTGGATGGCGCGCCCGCGGATAACGCGCTCAACCTCGCGCCCGATGGCGACGGCACGCCCAGCCTGGAGTTCCTCAGCGAATTCCGCGTATTGAGCCACGCCTTCAGCGCCGAGTTCGGCCGGGCCTCGGGCGCTGTGGTCAACGTCACCACGCGCAGCGGCACGAATGACTTCCACGGTGGCGGCTACGAGTTCCTCCGCAACACGGTTCTGAGCTCCCGGCCGTTCTTCAACCCCAAGAAGGGCACCAATATCCAGAACCAGTTCGGCGCCAATATCGGCGGCCCCATCCGGCGCAACAAGACGTTCTTCTTCGGCGGGTGGGAAAGCTCGCGGCAGCGCAACGGGAATTCCGGCAGTTCCACCTATTCGACCGTGGTGCCCACCGAGGCCATGCGGACCGGGAATTTCGGCTCCATCAACATTACCGACCCGACCACGGGGACCCTCTTCCCCAACAACATTATTCCCAGCAGCCGCTTCTCCACGGCGGCGGCGGGCATGCAGACTACGTTCGTGCCGCAGGCCAACTACAATTCCGGCGGCGCCACGAATTACTTCGCGCAGCAGACGGTTCCCACCAACATCGACGAGTACACGGTGCGCGTCGACCACCGGATCGGGGACCAGGATTCGCTGTGGGGCCGCTGGTTTGACAGCCGCGAAAACGATACAGCTCCTTTCTGCCAGGGGCCTGGGTTCCCCTGCGTGACACACCGCAACAAGCTGGTGCTGGCGCTCAACTACACCCACGTATTTACGCCCACCCTGGTGTTGGAAACCAGCTTTGCCTGGAATCAGACCGATCAGTTCCTGGTTTTCACCAACCAGGTCGACATGAAGTCCGTCGGGCTGAACCCGTCGGCGGCGGCCTTGCAGAACGACGGCATAGGCCTGATGACGATCAGCAACTACCTGAGCTTCGGCAACCAGCAGCGCTGGACGGACCACGTCAAGACGGGCGCCTTGCGAGGGGACTTCAACTACACCAGAGGCAAGCACTCCTTGAAGTTCGGGGCGGAGATACGGCCGGATCTGTATGACGATGCCAACACCCTGGACAGTCGCGGCGGCTTCACTTTTACGGGCACCGCCACGGGCAACGCCTATGCGGATTTTCTGACCGGCTTTACGCGGACCAAGGTTTTCGGCGCGGGTCCCGGGCGCGTGCTGGATCGCGATTGGGGTAGCGGCTTCTACGTCACCGACGAATGGAGAGTGCACCCCCGCGTCACCGTGACCCTGGGCGCGCGCTGGGAGCCCTACTGGCAGCCGGCGGCCTACAACTTCAGCCGGACCAACTGGTGGCCCGACAAGTACACCGGCATGGGCTCGCTGGCGGCTTCCGGCATCGTGCAGGGCGGCGTCAACGGCGTCTCACCGGCGACGGTCAATAACGACATGAACAACATCATGCCGCGGGTGGGGATTGCCTGGCGCGTTACCGACAAGTGGGTGATCCGCACCGGCGGCGGCCAGTTCTTCGATCAGCGCACGGGCCAGATCGCACAACAGGCATTTCGTAATCCTCCGGGCTACACCAGCGTGACCATCGACTGCGGGGTGGCGGGCTCCAGTTGCAACCTCAAGACGCCGGACAACTTCACCTTCGTCGACCCTGGCTACAACGCCACCAGTATCCCGTTCCCGACCTATGCCACGCAAGGGCTGAGCTACAGTTCCCTGGAGCGGGACACCAAGACGGACAACTCCTGGCAGTGGAACTTCACGGTACAGCGGCAATTGCCGGGAGACACGCTCATCGAAGCGGCCTACGTCGGCAGCAAAGGCACGCACCTGATGGCGAACTACTCGGGCAATCCCTCCATCCCGGCTGGCTTCGACCCGAAGAATCCCCAACCCGGAACACTGGCGCCCAAGTACCCGGGCTTCGCGGCCAACGCGATTACCGGCCAGGGCGCCGATTCCCACTATGCCGCTTTCCAGTTGACCGTGAAAAAGCGCGTGGCATCGGGAACCGTGCAGGTTGCCTATACCAACGCCAAGTCCATCAGTAACGGCGGCGACAGTTCGACCAGGTTCTACACCAGCATGGGGCTGACTCCGTGGTGGGATTGGAGCCGCGCCAGAGGGCTCTCGGCGTTTGATCGTCCGCAGCGGCTCTCGGTTATGTTCAGCCAGGACCTTCCGAGACCGTTCAAGTCCGGACCCGGCAAGTGGGTCTTGAACAACTGGTCGGTCAGCGGTTTAGCCACCGTCCAGTCCGGCACACCCCTGACGGTCACCAACGCCACCAGTGGCCAGGGATTGGGCGGTTCGGCGACGAGTACATCGGCTGCGCTGTTTGCCAACGTGGCATCCGGCGCGGCACTGGTTAACCCCGGCTCGGCCGATTCGAAGCTGTACAACTACATTAACAAGGCCGCCTGGAGCAAGGCGCCCTCCGGCACGGTGGGCAGTTCGGGAGTCGGCATGTTCCGCGGTCCCGGGCAATTCGACATTGACTGTTCCATCTTCAAGAACTTCCCGATACGCGAGAAGAAGAAGGTGGAATTCCGGACGGAAATCTTCAACATCATGAACCACCCGAACTTCTCGAACCCGAACACCAGCATGGATTCGGCCAGCTTTGGCCAGATCAGCGGCACAACCGTCAATGGACGCATCATTCAGTTCGCGCTGAAGCTGGCGTTCTAGCGGCTACTCCACAAGGCGGTCCGGTTACCCGGCTCTGGCGCAACCGGACCGCTGGTCAAAGTGATCGCAGTCATCTATGGAGAACAAGTGAAAATGAGCGGTGAACTTGATCGCAGAAATTTCTTGAGCCTTTCGGCCGCCGGTCTTGCCCTGTCGGGAAGCGGTTTCGCGGCACAGACTTCTTCCACGAAACCGGTGCGGTTGGGATTTGTCGGGGTGGGCAACCGGGGGTCCTACCACCTGGATTGCGCCCTGGGGATGGAGGGAGTCGAGGTTGTCGCGCTTTGCGATATCGACGACCAGAAACTCTACCGCGGAAAGCGCTGGGTGGAGGAGGCAGGCCAACCCTCCCCGCACCTCTACGGCGACAGCCGGACTGGTTACGTGCAGTTGTGCGAGAAGGAAAACCTGGATTGCATTATTTGCTGTACTCCCTGGCAGTATCACGCGGCCGTCTGCGTGGCGGCCATGAAGAACAACAAGAACGCGGTCAGCGAGGTTCCCATCGTCATCAAGCTGGAAGAGGCCTGGGAGATCGTGGAGACCCACGAGAAGACCAAAAAGTGGGCCACCATGGGGCTAGAGGGCTACGGCAATCTCACCCTGATGAACATGATCCGCAAAGGGCTCATGGGCGACGTGATCCATGCCGAAGGCGGGTATGTGCACGACCTCAGGATGGTGCAGCACAGCCCCACCGAGGAACCCTGGCGCCTGGAGCACTCGGCCACGCGCAACGGCAATCTCTACCCGGATCATCCCATGGCCAGCATCATGCGTCTGCTGGACATCAATCATGGAGACCGGTTCGATTCGCTGGTATCGATGAGCACGAAGTCCGTCATGCTGGCGCGGTATGCGGCGCTCAAGTACGGCGAGAATACCCCGCCCGCCCAAAGGAAGTTCGCCCAGGGCGACGTGAATGTGACCTTGCTCCACACGGCCGGGGGGAAGATGTGCACCCTGAATTTCGACACCGACACGCCGCACCCGCGCGAGTTTTTCCGGGTGCAGTGCACCAAGGGTGTATTCATGTCGGGAGTCGGCCTTTCTCCCCGAGGTGGGGCGCCGGCTGGGCCGGCCGCCCGGCGGGGACAGGACGCGCCTGGGGCCGATGCACAGGCTGCGGTGCCGGCCGCCCGGGCGGCGGGGGGATTCGGATCGAGAGGCGGTTTGATCTACCTCGACGGGAGAAGCCCGGTCGACGATCAGTGGGAATCGGCGGATGCCTATTTCCAGGAATACCAACATCCGTACCTGAAGTCCTACGCACCCAAGCCACGGAAGGCGGCCCTGCGCGGACACGGCGGCGGCGGCACGGTGACGCCGGTGAACTGGGAGCGGCTGGTGGCGGCGCTGCGTGCCGGAAGGATGCCCGACTACGATGTTTATGATTCTGTAACCAGCAGCGTGATCTCGCCGCTGACCGAAAAATCGGTTGCCGGCGGCAGCCTCCCCGTGGAGTTCCCCGACTTCACCAAGGGCAAGTGGAAGACAGCCAAGCAGTTTGACGTCGAATAAGCTGAGTGACAAGAGTGCTGTGACGAGCGTGCAACCGTCCCTTGACGGCCGCGGCCGGTGAACCCTGCCGAAGTGGGCGCGGGTACCGTCGCGGCCCGGCAACCGGAGTGGGCCGCGCGCGCCGGCAGGCGGCCGGGTGCAATTGGAGGACGAAGAGGCAATCATGAGCGAAACATACAACCGCCGCGAAGTGCTGCAGGCCGGGACTCTGGCCGCCGTGGCCGCCGGCAACGCGCTGGCCCAGCAGCAAAAGCCGGGCGAGCCGAAGATCATCCGTATCGGGATCGTCGGAACGGGCGGACGCGGCACGGAACTGCTGCGCAACCTGGTGCGCCTGCCAGGCGTGAAGGTCCCGGCGCTTTGCGATATCAACGAGAAGAACCTGGCTCGCGCGCAGGACGTGGTGGTGCGGGCGAACATGCCCAAGCCTGAAGGCTATTCGCGCAACGAGACTGACTGGAAGAGGCTCTGCGACCGCAACGACCTCGACCTCGTGCTCTGCGCCACGCCCTGGGAATGGCATACGCCCGTGTGCGTGGCCGCCATGAACGCCGGCAAGCACGCCGCCAGCGAGGTGCCCGCCGCGCAGACCATCGAGGAGTGCTGGCAACTGGTGGACACGTCCGAGAAGACCGGACGCCACTGCGCCATCCTCGAGAACGACTGTTATTACCGCGAGACGCTGCTCATCCTGAACATGATCCGCCAGGACGTGCTCGGCGACGTGCTCTTCGCCGAAGCGGGCTACCTGCACGACATCCGCGCCGTGAAGTTCGGGGTGGTTCCCAACGGAGAGCCGTGGCGGATCGAGCAGTCCGTGAACCGCAACGGCAATCTGTATCCCACCCACCCCATCGGGCCGCTGGCATGGTGGATGGACATCAACCGGGGCGACCGTTTCAGCCACCTTGTCTCGATGAGCACGAAATCGCGTTCGCTGAAGGAGTTCGCCATCAAGAACCTCGGCCCCGACGACCCGCGGGCAAAGCGCGATTACAAACTGGGCGACGTCAATACCACCCTCATCCGCACCGAGAAGGGCAAAACCATCAGCCTGTACCACGACACCAACACGCCGCGGCCCAAGGAGCACCTGCTCCGCGTGCAGGGCACCAAGGGTGTCTTCAATTCGCAAATGGACAAGGTCTTCATCGAGGGCCGCAGCAACCACTCCGACGCCGAAAACTGGAAGAGCGTCCACGAGTGGGAAGACACCGCGGAATACCGCAAGCAGTACGACCCCAAGCTTTGGCAGGAGAAGGGCGCGCTGGCCGCCAATGGAGGCCACGGCGGTGTCGACTACCTGGAGTTGTACCGCCTGGTTAAGAACCTGCAGGAGGGCAAGCCGCTCGACATCGACGTGTACGACGCGGCGGCGTGGAGCGTCATCGTGCCGCTTTCCGAAGCATCCGTGGCCGGGCGCAGCAAGCCCATGGACTTTCCCGATTTCACCCGCGGCCGTTGGAAGAACAGGCCGCCCGTCGACGTGGACGCGATCGTTTAGAGGAGACCAGCGATGAACCGGAGAGATTTCTTATTTCAGGCTGCCGTAGCGCAGCGCGACATTCGGCCCATCCGGCTCGGCTTCGTGGGCGTCGGCGATCGCGGCTCCTACCACCTGGACGTCTGCCTCGGCATGGACAGCGTCGAGGTGAAGGCCATCTGCGATACCAACCCGCAGTTCCTGCATCGCGCCAAGCGTTGGATCGAGCAGGCGGGCAAGCCCTCGCCCGCGCTCTACGACCGCGGCAAGACCGATTTCCTGCGCCTGTGCGAGCGCGACGACATCGACCTGGTGGTCACTGCTACGCCCTGGCAGTATCACGCGCCGGTGTGCCTGGCCGCCATGCGCGCCGGCAAGCACGCCGCCACCGAGGTGCCCGCCGGGCTCACGCTGGACGAATGCTGGGACCTGGTGGAGACTTCCGAAAAGACCGGCAAGCACGCCGTCATGCTGGAACAGGCCAACTACAGCCAGGAGGGCCTGATGGTGCTGAACATGGCGCAGAAGGGCGTGTTCGGCGAGGTGCTCCACGCCACCGGCGGATATGTGCACGACCTGCGGCTGGTGAAGTTCGACCCCGAGCGCGAGCCCTGGCGCCTGCAGCACTCCATCGACCGCAACGGCAATAACTACCCGACCCATCCCATGGGCCCGATGGCCTGGTGGCTCGACATCAACCGCGGCGACCGCTTCGACTACCTGGTCTCGATGAGCTCGAAGGGCGTCATGCTGAACGATTTCGCCGCGCGCTACTACGGGGAGCGCAATCCCTACGCCAACGTCCGGGTCGCGCAGGGCGACTGCAACACCACGCTGCTGCGCACGGTGGAAGGCAAGACCATCACGCTTTACCACGACACCAACACCCCGCACCCGCAGACCGCCGAAATGCGCCTGCAGGGTACCAAGGGACTGTACGCCGGCAACATCCAGAAACTCTACATCGAAGGGCGCAGCAAGCCGGAGCACGCCTGGGAGGCGGCGGACCATTACAAGGCGGAGTTCGAGCATCCCGTGTGGAAGGGGATCGACCCCGACAAGTTCAAGACCGCGCGCGGCCACGGCGGCGGCAACACCACGCAGTTCATGTGGATGCGTCTGCTCGACGCGCTGCGGCGCGGGAAGGAACCCGACCAGAACGTTTACGATGCCGTGACGTGGAGCATCATCTCACCGCTCAGCGAGCGTTCCGTCGCCGTCAAGAGCACGCCCATCGATTTCCCGGACTTCACCCGGGGCAAGTGGAAGAACACGCTGCCGATCAACCTGGCGTAAGTATCCGAACCCTCAGGTTGTGCCAAAGTAAACCCATCGGCGGACAGCGTCCCGGGCCGCGGGACCCTCCGCCGAATCGGGGTGCTCCCGGCCGATCGGCATATCGCTGGATGGATGTAACGGGAAATGCCCGTGATCTGGCGAGGCTAGCGGCGGACCGGGTTGATGAAGGCTCCGTTGCCAGCGACGTCCCATACTTCGATGCGGGCCCACTGCCAATTCTTGGCCTCTGTGCTCCACTCGAACGTCGCATTGCCGAACGGGCGAGTCTCGCTGAGATCGAAAGTCCGGGTGAAGGTTTCCTTGCCATCACCCCAGACGATCTCACCGAAAGCTAGTGGGAAGGTCCACTGAATCCGGGCTTTGGCCTTGATAGTTGAGAGCGAGGCCTTTGATATTTCAACCTCTGGCAACAGCACCTGGCCCATCGAGATAAAATAATTGCCCTGGCTCACGGCGTCCAGCATGCGGCCGTAGTGATCGAAATCCGGCAATTCGCCGATCCGCACGTAGTTGGCGTTCATGTGCGCGTAGAGTTCGGAAGTGTGGTCAATGGCAAACATGTCGGTTTCGGCCAGCAGACTCTTGGGCAGGCCCCAGTTGTTCATATCGTCCAGCAGATTCAGCGCGCGAATTCCCTGCCGGAGCGTGGAGCGATCGGCGGGCATTGCCTTCCAACCGGCTCCGATGAAGCGGGGGTCCCGGAAAAAGTTGGTGTCGCGAACCTTATCGGGATAGCCAAAGGAGTCTTTGGTACGCGGATGGGCCTGATACATGATGCCCTGTTCGCGTCGAACCATTTCGAGGATGTCATCCGGCGACCCAACATGATAGACCGTTCCGTACTTGGCATGCGTCCGCTGAAGGGGGCCTTCGGTGGCTTTGCTCATGAACCAGTAGACCGGCTTGGGGAACGTCAGGGACCAGTGGCCACCCAATATCACATCGGCCTCTTCGGAGGGGATCAACAGGAACTTTGAATCCGACTGCTTGCGGCACATCCGGTAATAGGCATCCAGTTCCCGCAGGCGAAGGTCGGTTACGTCCAGCGGATGACCGTCGCCGTGAAAGTCACAGGTGATGGCAGCGTCGATTCCCATATCCTTGAGAACCTGCGTGAAAGGAGGAACCCAGTTCTCCCCTTGGTCCAGAGCCTGAATGGTGTAGCCCCAGTGCCAGTGCGAGGTTAGCGTCCTGTAGCCGGGAAGCGCTGGAAACCGGTCGCGATTGGTGAAGCGCAGGACATCCTCCAGTGCCGCATCCGGCTTCCCATCGGAGACCATATAAAACAGACCCATGCGCTGGACGGTGGCAGGCGGGGCGTTGATCCAGGGGTAATA
>JADGNS010000103.1 GCA_017883355.1 Candidatus Solibacter sp. | reverse complement strand
GAGGAGAGCTTCTTCTCGCACAATGAACGCTCCTACCTTCCGCGCAAGATGTCGGCGATTGCTCCGGAGACGCTGGGCTCGATGCCGGCGGTGGTGGACGCGGGCGGCGTCAAGGTGGCGATCGCCGAATCCGACGTGGAGGACTACCCCGGACTGTGGCTGCGCGGCACCAGCGGCAACGCCCTGACGGCGGCATTTCCGCCTTATCCGCTCAAGGAAACGCTGGAGAGGGACCGCGACTTCAAGGTCACGCAAGCCGCCGATTACATCGCCGTCACCAAGGGCACGCGCACGTTTCCGTGGCGGCTCATGGGCATCGCCGAAAAAGATGGCGACCTGATCACCAACCCGCTGGTGTGGCTGCTCGCCAAACCGTCGCAGGTGCGGGACACTTCGTGGATCAAGCCGGGCAAAGTGGCGTGGGACTGGTGGAACGCCAACAATGTCTACGGGGTGGATTTCAAATCCGGAGTCAATACCCAGACTTACAAGTACTACATCGATTTCGCCGCCAAGTATGGTTTGGAGTATATCGTTCTCGACGAAGGCTGGTACAAGCTGGGCAACGTGCTCGACGTAGTCCCGGAAATCAACGTGGCAGAGTTGACGGCGTATGGCAAGCAGAAAAACGTCGGCATCATCTTGTGGGTGGTCTGGAAGACGCTGGCCGATCAGCAGCAAGCGGCCCTCGACCAGTTCGCCAAATGGGGCGCCAAGGGCATCAAGGTCGATTTCATGCAGCGGGACGACCAACTGCTCATCAACTTCTATCACGATCTGGCCCGGGAGACGGCCAATCGCAAAATGCTGCTCGATTTTCACGGCGCGGAGCGGCCGGCCACGATGACGCGAACCTGGCCGAATCTGATCAGCACCGAGGGCGTGAAGGGCATGGAGTGGAGCAAGTGGAGCGCGGATTCCAATCCGGCGCACAATGTCGCGCTGCCCTTCACCCGCATGTTCCTCGGCCCCATGGATTACACGCCGGGCGCCATGCTGAACGCCACCAAGGCCGGGTTCGCGCAGATCTTCGACCGGCCCATGGCAATGGGGACGCGCTGCCATCAACTGGCCATGTACGTGGTTTTCGAGAGCCCGCTCCAGATGCTGGCCGACAGTCCCTCCAACTACCTGCGCGAACCGGAGGCGATGGAGTTCCTGGCGGCGGTGCCGAGCGTGTGGGACGAGACGCGCGTGCTGGATGCCAAGATCGCGGAGTACGTGGTGGTGGCGCGCCGCAAGGGCAGCGACTGGTACATCGGCGGCATGACCAACTGGACGCCGCGCGATCTGGAGATCGACCTTTCGTTCCTGAGCGCGGGGAGCTTCCGCATGGAGAGCTACCAGGACGGCGTGAATGCCAATCGCATGGCGAGCGACTACAAGCTGGTGAAGAGCCCGGTGAAGGCCGGCGCCAAGATGAAGGTCCACCTGGCCGAAGGCGGCGGCTGGGCGGCGAGGATTCATCCGTAAGCGGGAGATCGATTGGCGCGAGGACCGCGACGTGTATGCCGGAATCTCCGATGAAGTTCTTATCTGCGCTGGCCGCAGAGTATGCCGGGAATCACGAGGTTTCGGCCGTCGCCCTGGGCGGCTCGCGATCCACCGGGGTTGACGACGAATGGTCCGACTTCGACCTCTACGTCTACACACAATCGGAGTGCGACCTGGAGGCGCGAAAACGTGTGGCTGGGGCGAATGGAGTCCGGGTGGATCTCGACAATCGTTTTTGGGAACCGGGAGACGAGTGGATGGACGTGTCGGGAAGACACGTGGACGTGATGTTCCGACAGGTGGCTTGGATTGAGGAGCAACTGGCACGAGTTCTGGAACGCTGCGAAGCCTCGGTGGGATACAGCACCTGCTTCTGGGCGAACGTTCTTTATGCGAAGCCGCTCTTCGATCGGGAAGGCTGGTTTGCGCGGCTCCAGGAAAGGGCCAGTGTACCTTACCCGGAAGCACTGCAAGCCGCAATTATTGCCAAAAACTGGCCCATTTTACGCAATTCGTTGTCCTCGTACCGCCATCAACTGGCGCGGGCGATGGAGCGCGACGATGCGGTGAGCGTCCAGCATCGGGTAACGGCCGCGCTGGCAAGTTATTTTGACATCGTATTCGCGATCAATCGCACGCCGCATCCTGGAGAAAAGCGGCTGCTGGATATTGTGGAGCGGCGATGCGAACTGCGCCCCGCCGACTATGCCCGGGACGTGAGAACGCTGTTGCGGGTTGCCGCCGAAGGCGCGGGCACTCTCGTGGCCTACGATCGCGTAGTGGACGGTTTGGGCGATCTTCTCCGCACCGCCGGTTTTGGGAACCGGGTCGAGCTTTTGTAACGGCGGCCGGAAGCATGTGGGCCAGGGCGCTCTCCTACCAGGGGTCGCGGTTGGAAATCGTCACCCTGAAAAGAGGCTTCTCTTTTTCCGCCGGCTCGATGCGAAATTCCTGCGTGGTCTTTTTCAGATCGTAATCGCGCCAGAGCCAGGCAAGCGATTCCGGCAGATCGAGCCCGGCTTGCGCGCCGCCGTGGGCGGCGGTGCCGAAGCGGAAGTGGAAATCGTACTCCATCAGCTTCAGCGAGTTGGCCATCTGGATGTTCTGCATCGGCCAGGAACCGTGGTTGTTCTCCAGATCGTCGGCGCCGTCGCTCATCCAGATGCGGATATTGCGCTTCGGCTCTTTGCGCACCTTGAAAGGATACACGTTGCCGCCCTCCAGCTTCTCCTCGGGGCGCCATTGAATGGACGTGAAGCTACCCACCGCGGAATGCACGCGGGCGAACTTATCGGGCATCAGCCACGCCACATTGAACGCGCAGATGCCGCCGGAGGATTCCCCGCCGATGGCGCGGCTGTAGCCATCGGGACGCAGCTTGTACGTCTTCTCCACCTGGGGCAGCACTTCCTCCATCAGAAAACGCGCGTAGCGGTCGCTCACCGTGTCGTACTCGATGGACCGCATGGCGCGGCCGTCGGTGGATTGGCCGGGCGAGATCATGACATGGACGATGGGTGGCAGCAGTTTCTGCGCGACCAGATTTTCGGTGACCGTGAAAAGGCGGATGCGCGAGTAATCGCCGATCAGGCCCTGGCCATCCTGCCAGACCATGAGGGCCGCGGGAACCGCCGGGTCCACCCCGGGCGAAGCGTAGACCCAGTAGTCGGATTTCATACCGTCGTAGAGCTTGCTGACAATGGTCAGCTTTTCGCTGACTTTGCCGTGCGGCACGCCCGGCCGGGCATAGGAATCGGGATTGTAGCCGATGGCGTCGCCGCGGGCGCCGAGAGGTTTGCCGGCGGCGTAATACTGAAAGGAGTGAGTGACGCCGGTGCGCATCTTAGTGAGCAGCATCCACAGGGTGGAGCCTTCGATCTGCGCCATGGGGACGGCGGGTTGATTATCCAGCGAGATGGTTACCGGCGCGGGAGAATCGGAGACGAAGAGATAGTCCTGGCCCCACACGGCGTTGCCGCCGCGCGCCGACAGCGTCTTGGCGATGCGATCCTTCAAGCCCGGCGCGGCGGGGCCCTGGCGGGCGAGAGAGATCAATTCCTCCAGTGGCGGCGTCTGCGCCAAGGCGGTGGACGAGGCGAGCAGAAACAGGGCGAATTTCTTCATGGTCGGCAATCAGTATACACCGCGCGTTGGAGTGTTAACATGGGCCGGGAATCGACATGAGACACTCATCAGCGTACGTATTGGCCGCCTTGCTTTTCGCCGGGTATGCGGTTCACGCGCAGGGCACGCCGGACCGGAAGAACACCTACCATTCCAGCGGAACCGCGGCGGGCGCCGCACCGCGCTTGATTTCGCCGGAGGTGCGTGCGGACCGCACGGTGACGTTTCGCATCCGCGCGCCAAAAGCTTCTGAGGTGGCCCTCTCCTTCCAGGGAATGAAGCCGATGGCGAAAGACGCGGACGGGACGTGGAGCATCACGGTGGGTCCGCTGGAGCCGGAGATCTACGAGTACAGCTTCACGGTGGATGGCGCCAGGGTTCTGGACACCGCGAATACGATGCTGAAGACGGGCCGGACGCTGGGCGGGAATCTGCTGGACATCCCCGGCACGCCGCCGCGATTCGACGAGGTACAGGACGTGCCGCACGGCAGCATTCAGATGCGCACCTACACATCCACCCCCTTGAAGCGCCACCGGCACGTTTATGTGTACCTGCCCCCGCAGTACGACAGCGAACCCGCGCGGCGCTTTCCCGTACTCTATCTGCGCCACGGCAGCGGCGACGACGAATCCACGTGGACCTTTCAGGGACGTGCCGGCATCATCCTGGAAAACCTCATCGCGCAACGCAAGGCGGCGCCGATGCTGATCGTGATGACCAACGGCGACACGGATTACACATGGGCGGGCGGCAGCAGTGCGGAGGCGATCGACCTGCTTGGCAAGGAACTTTTGGGCGATGTGATTCCGCTGATCGAGAAGACCTACCGGGTGACCGCGAATCGCGCCAACCGCGCCATTACCGGGCTTTCGATGGGCGGGGGGCAAGCGTTCACGATCGGTCTGAAACACATGGAGACGTTTGCGTGGGTGGGCGAATTCAGCTCCGGACTGCTCAGCGACACCGACTTCAACCTGGCAAAGCACTTGCCTGGCTTCCTGGACGACGGGGCCCGGGTGAACCAGCAACTCAAGCTGCTGTTTCTGAGTTGCGGCACCGAGGACCCTCGCATTCCGGGCCACCTCGATCTGGCGGATGCGCTGAAGAGTCATCAGATCCACTACGTCTGGTATCCCACTCCTGGCGCGCACGAATGGAAGGTCTGGCGGCACAGTTTGGCGGAGTTCCTGCCAAGGCTCTTTCGGTAGGCTTTCCGAGCTTCGCTTGGATGCACAAGGCGGAGCCGGCGGAGCCTTATGCCACCTATGGATCGCTGATGCGCTCCATAGAATCTTTTTGTTCGCCCCGCGAGGCGGCCTCTGCCATACTGGCCGTAATGTTGGTTCCCACTTCACGCATGGATCACCGCGCGAAGATCTCGCTTGACGTGATGCTGCGCCTGACCGCGATGGATGTCTGCTGCGGGCCTCCCGCCAACGCGTAGTTCCCGCCCGATTCGTTTGCCCCCAGGGGCAATTTCACAAGAGGAAGCATTGCGATGAGCGATCCGCGGGTCTGCGCCTGTTGACGCTACGCCAGGAGGGTTGAAAATGCCTCGCGAAATCAAGCTGGATTTGGGATCGCTGCGCGAGTTGTACCGATCGGGCGCGGCCAGCCCCGCGGACGTCATCGCGACGGTCTACGACCGGTTGTCCGCGGAACCCCTCGCGCCGGTTTGGATTTCCGTGGTGCCGCGCGAGAAGGCCCTGGCGCGCGCGCGCAGGCTGGAGCGCGACCCGGTGGGCCCGGTGCGCCCACTCTACGGCGTCCCGTTTGCCATCAAGG
Source organism: Candidatus Solibacter sp. (assembly GCA_017883355.1). Taxonomy (GTDB): domain Bacteria; phylum Acidobacteriota; class Terriglobia; order Bryobacterales; family Bryobacteraceae; genus Solibacter. Next base: position 4,069 of record JADGNS010000103.1, on the reverse strand, counting down.
ACAATATCGACGTGGCTGGCCTGCCCACCACGGCGGCATGTCCAGCCTACGCGTATCAACCCGGGCACAGCGCGACGGTGGTGCAGTCCCTGGTGGACGCGGGCGCCATCCCGGTGGGCAAGACGAATATGGATCAGTTTGCCGCCGGCCTGGCGGGCACACGTTCGCCGCACGGCGCGTGTTCCAGCGTTTTCGACGCGCGCTACATTTCGGGCGGCTCCAGTTCCGGATCGGCGGTGGCTGTTGCTTCGGGTCTGGCCAGCTTCGCTCTGGGTACCGACGCGGCGGGGTCGGGCCGGGTGCCCGCCGCCTTCAACGGACTGGTGGGGCTCAAACCCACGCGCGGCTTGATTAGCGCGCGCGGCGTGGTCCCCGCGTGCCGGACATTGGATTGCGTCTCGATCTTGTCGCTGACCTGCCACGACGCGCACACGGTGTGGAGCGCGGCGCGCGGGTTCGACGCAGAGGACGCGTTCTCCCGGGTCCCGCGCGCCGGCGACGAGGCTGCGCCGTGGGTGGCTGGGGGATTTTGCTTCGGCGTGCCGCCCTCCGGCCAGCTCGAATTCTTCGGCGACGATGCCGCCGCCGCACTGTTCACGGAGGCGGTGGAGCGAATGGAAGGGCTGGGCGGGCGCAAGATTGAGATCGATTTCTCCATCTTCCGCGCGGCCGCGGATCTGTTCTGCGCGGGACCGTGGGTCGCCGAGCGGTATGCCGCGATCCGCCAGTTCATCGATTCGCATGCGGACCAGATGAATCCGGCGGTGCGCGGCATGATCGAAGGCGCGCGGCGCTATTCGGCGGTGGACGCTTTTGCGGCCGAATACAAACTGCGCGATCTCTGGCGCGCCGCCGAAGCCGAGTGGGAACGCATGGACGTCCTGCTGCTGCCCACCACGGGCACCATCTACACTCACGAAGCGGTGGCCAACGCTCCCGTGCAACTGGATGCCGACCTCGGCTACTACACGAGCTTCGTCAATCTGCTGGATCTGGCGGCGGTGGCCGTGCCGGCGGGCGTTCGGGCCAACGGACTGCCGTTCGGCGTGTCACTGATCGGGCCCGCTTTCAGCGAGGAAGCATTACTCTCTCTCGCCGACGGCTTCCACCGCGCGCAAACCCCGGTGCCCGGCGATGCCCTGGACCTCTCAGCCTGCCCGCCGGGCTGCATCGCGGTAGCTGTGTTGGGCGGCCACCTCTCCGGGCAGCCGCTCAATCACGAACTCACCGGCCGGCGCGCGCAACTGATCAAGACATGCCGTACCGCGCCGGGCTATCACCTCTATGCGCTGGACAGTGCGATGCCGCCCAAGCCCGGGCTGGTCCGCGACCCGTTGTTTCGCGGTCCGGGGATCGACGTAGAGGTATGGGCGATGCCGGAACACCAGTTCGGCAGCTTTGTGGCAGGGGTATCCGCGCCGCTCGGCATCGGCAACGCGGTGCTGGATGACGGATCCACGGTGAAATCCTTTATCTGCGAACCGTACGCCGTGGCCGGCGCCACCGAAATCACCCGGTTCGGCGGCTGGAAGCAGTACCTCTCGCAGGCCCTGGCAGCAAGATAGATTGGGGCCACAAGAGGATTCGCGGCAGCCGCCGGAGGTCGGGGTTCTGGCCGGGCAAGTCCGCGCATGCCCGGCCAAAGCCAGTTAGCGGCGGAAGCTGTTGGAGTAGCCGCGACTGCGATTGTCGTTGCGCTCTCTGCCGCGGTTCTGATACCGGTTGTCGCTTCCGCGATTGCGATCGCTTCCGCGATACGAGTTGTTGTAGTAACGCGGCGCTACGTAGCGCGGGGCCACGCGGTAGCCGGTGACGTAGGGACTGCGCCAGAATCCGTTGATCCAGATATTGCGGCCGCCCCGAGGGACCCAGTAGCCTTCGACCCAGGAGTAGTCCGGACCGGGGCACGGCGGCATGTATTGCGTGTAAGCGGGAGGCGGGTAATAACCCGGGCCGTAGCCTCCAACGCCGATGCCGATCGAAAGCCTCGGCTGGGCAAACAGCGTGCCTCCAGCGATCAGAGCCACTGCCAGTATTCCTAATGTGGTTTTCATTTTGAACCACCTCCTGCCCTGATGAGAAGCATTCTACAGACCAATCGCCAAGTTATTTAAAATACTGCGCTTCCGGCTGTTCGGAGGGGTAGGGACGTGGTGGAGGCGCACCGCAACGGTGGTTTTCAGCCGATCGGGGGCAGGGGCGCGGCGGGCTAGACCGGCTGCGGTTGGCGGACCTTCAGATACGGGCGGAGTTTTTGGAGGGCGGCTTCAGGAGTGATCCCATATTTTGCGCGCAGGGCATCGAGCTTTCCATGTTCGATGAAGCGGTCCGGCCAGCCGATGCGCACCACCGGCGTGGTCAGCCCGAGGATATTCAGTTCCTCCAGCACGGCGCTGCCGAAGCCACCGCGCAGAACGTGGTCTTCGAGCGTGAGGATTACGTCGACCGTACCGGCGAAGAACTCCACCATTTCGACATCGATCGGCTTGGCGAAGCGGGCGTTGATGACGGCCGCGGCGATGCCTTCGCCCTCCAGCTTGCGGGCGATCTCTTCGGCCATCGGAACCAGCGCGCCCAGCGCGAAGATGGCCACCCGGTCGTTGTCGCTGTGCTGGAGCAGTTCGGCTTTGCCGACCGCAATGGTGCGGGGAACGTCCTTCACCGGGGTTCCCGGTCCCAGGCCGCGCGGATAGCGCACCGCGATGGGGCCGTTCCACTTCATAGCCGTGAACAGCATGTCGGCCAGTTCGTCTTCGTCCTTGGGAACCATGTGCACCAGGTTCGGAATGGAGCGCAGATAACTGATATCGAAAAGACCGTGGTGGGTAGGGCCGTCGTCGGCGGAGAGCCCTCCGCGATCCATGCAGAAGACCACCGGCAGGTTTTGCAGGCAGACATCGTGCACGATGGGATCGAAGGCGCGCTGTAGAAACGTGGAATAGATGGCGCAGAACGGCTTGAAACCCTTCGCGGCCAGTCCGGCGGCAAACAGGACCGCATGCTCCTCGGCGATTCCCACATCGAAATACTTATCCGGATGATGCGGCTGGAAGCGGTCGAGACCGGTGCCGTTGGGCATGGCGGCGGTGATGGCGACCACCTTCGGATCGAAGTCGGCGAGCTTCACCAAGGTATCGGCGAACACTTCGGAGTAGGTGCGGCGGCCCAGTGGTGTGGTCTCGCCAGTCTCGGGATCGTAGGGACCGAGCCCATGGAATTTCTTCTGCTTCTGCAGGGCCGGCTCGAAGCCTTTACCCTTCTGGGTGAGGACGTGCAGCAGCACGGGACGGTCCTGCTTCTTGAGAAACTCGAAGGTCTTGATCAGCGTGGCGATGTCGTGCCCGTCGATGGGGCCAAAGTACTTGAGGCCCAGTTCTTCGAAGATGACGCTGGGCCATAGCATTCCTTTGGCGACCTCTTCGGCTTTGCGCGCCATGCGCAGGGCCGAGTCGCCGGCCACCTTCTGGACGAGTTTGCCGGCGCGGTCGTGCAGATAGTCGAAGCGCGGGCTGGTGACGATTTTGTTGAGGTAGGTGGCAATGGCGCCGACGTTCTTGTCGATGGACCACTCGTTATCGTTCAGGACGACGATCAGTCGCTTGGTGTGGTGGGCGATATTGTTGAGGGCCTCGTAGGTAATCCCGCAGGTGAAGGCGGCGTCTCCGGCCACCGCGACGACGTGTTCCGTGCCGCCCGTCTTATCGCGGGCGACGGCCATGCCGAGCGCCGCCGAGAGCGCGGTGCCGGCGTGCCCCGCGCCGTAGCAATCGTGCGGACTCTCGGTGCGCAGCATGAACCCGTTCAGTCCACCGGGAGTGCGAATGGTGTGGAACCGATCCTGGCGCCCGGTCAGCAACTTGTGCACGTAGGCCTGGTGGCTCACGTCAAAGAGGAAATTGTCGCTCGGGGTATGGAATACGTAGTGCAGCGCGATGGTGAGTTCCACCACGCCCAGATTGGGGCCAAGATGGCCGCCGTTGTTGGAAAGGACGGTAATCAGCCGTTCGCGTATTTCCGCCGCCAGTTGTTCGAGTTCGGGAAGGGAGAGCGTCCGTACCTGCTCGGGCGA
>JADGNS010001027.1 GCA_017883355.1 Candidatus Solibacter sp. | reverse complement strand
CAGCGTACCAATCGGCATCGAACTCTATTCGGTCCGCGACGAGATGACCAAAGACACCCTGGCCACGGTGCGTGCCATCGCCAAGATGGGATACGAGGTGGTGGAGTTCTATGGACCGTACTACGCCTGGACCGCGGACTTCGCCAAAGACGTCCGCAAACTGATGGACGATACGGGCATTCGCTGCAACTCCACGCATAATGACGCGAAGAACTTCCTCCCGGAGGGCCTGCAGAAGGCCATCGATTACAACCAGACGCTGGGCGCCAAGTACGTGGTGATGGCGAGTTCCGGCAACGTGGCAGGGCTGGATGGCTGGAAGGGCGTGGGCGACACGCTCACCCAGGCGATGGAGAAGTTGCGTCCGGCGGGACTGCGCGCCGGCTACCACAATCACCAGGCGGAGTTCAAACTGGTGGAGGGCAAGCGGCCCATCGAGGTGATTGCCGCCAACACGCCGAAGGATGTCATGCTGCAATTCGACGTAGGCACGTGCGTGGAAGTGGGCAACGACCCGGTGGCCTGGATCAACGCCAATCCGGGCCGCATCAATAGCTGCCACTTGAAGGACTGGGCTCCGGGCGCGGATACGGATAAGGAGAAGGGGTACCGGGTTCTGTTCGGCGAAGGCGCGGCGCCGTGGCAGCAGGTGTTCGCGGCCGCCGAGAAGACCGGCGGGGTGGAATTCTACCTGATCGAGCAGGAAGGCAGCCGATATCCCAGCCTGGAAACCGCGCAGCGCTGCCTGGCGACGTACAAGAAAATGCGGGCGTAGCGGGCACGGTGACGAGATAAGCATGCCCCCATGAATGGGGTCCGCCCAGAGGGCACCCGGCCTAAAAGGCCACGCTACAGGGCTGGCGTGACGGAGCTTTCGACGACGGAGGCGATGGCGCGAAACAGCTCCGGGCGTTTGATGGGCTTGGTGACGTAGCCGTCCATGCCGGCGGCCAGGCAGCGTTCCCGGTCGCCTTGCATGGCGTTGGCCGTCACCGCGACGATCGGTATGTGGCCGCCGGATGCGGCTTCGCGGCGGCGCAATTCCGCGGTGGCCTCGAAACCATCCATGCGCGGCATCTGCAGATCCATCAGGATCACATCGAACCGGTGGGTGGCGCAGGCTTCGACTCCCTCGCTGCCGTCCATGGCACAAGCTACAGTGCACCCGGCCTTCTCCAGAACGCGCTGGGCGAGCCTCTGATTCACGAGGTTGTCTTCGACCAGCAGCACGTGAAGGCCGGCGGGCGAGGGGATCTGTGTTTCCGCGGGCGAGGTGGACGGTGCCGCCGTCACTGCGGCAGCGGCGGCAGTGATGGTGAAGTGGAAAGCACTGCCCTCTCCCGGCTGGCTCTCGACCCAGATCCGGCCTCCCATCATCGGCACTAGGCGCCCGCAGATGCTGAGGCCAAGACCGGTGCCGCCATAGCGCCGCGAGGTGGAACCATCCGCCTGGCGGAAAGGCTCGAAGATGAGCGCCTGTTTCTCGAAGGGAATGCCGATTCCGGTATCGCGAATCTGGAAATGAATGCGGCGCATCCCGCCGTCGAGGATCTCCTCTTCGGCGACGATTCCGACGGAACCAGCGCCCGTGAACTTCACCGCGTTGCCGGCCAGGTTCAGCAGCACCTGGCGCAGACGGCCGGGATCTCCCACCAGGCGCGCCGGGGCGGCGGGCGTCCACCGGCGCCAAAACCCTAGCCCCTTCTGGCGCGCCATCACTTCGAGTGGCACCAGGGTGTCGCGCAGCAATTCCGGCAAGTCGAACTCGACGGAATTCAGTTCCAGTCTGCCCGCTTCGATCTTGGAGAAGTCCAGGATGTCGTTGATCACGATCAACAGCGAATCCGCCGACACCTTGACCAGCCGCAGGCACTCCGCCTGGTCCTCAGTCACGGTGGATTGGAGAACCACATCCGTCATGCCCATGATGCCGTTCAACGGGGTGCGGATTTCATGACTCATGTTCGCCAGGAACTCGCTCTTGGCGCAGGCCGCCTGCCGGGTTTCGGTCAGGAGGTGTTCGATCTCGACCTTTTGCTGCTCGACGACGGCTTTTTCCCGCTCGGCGCGCGCCTGCTCTTCCAGGGCGTGGCGATGTTCGAGCGCCAGTTTGCAGGTGCGGTCCTCGACGGCGCGTTCCAGTTCGAGCTGCCTGCCTAAAATGCGGCGCAAGCGCCATGCCCACAGGCAGCGCGCCGCGAGACCGAACAGGAGCGCGCCGCCCGAGAGGGCCCACCACGTGCGCCACCACGGCGGCAGTACCCAAAAGGAGACCCGCGCGGTTGCAGGATTCCACTTGCCGTCAGCCGTGCTTGCCTGCACTTCGAGAGTGAAGCGCCCCGGCGGCAGACCCGGATAGTGGGCTTCGGTCTGGCGGGTCTCGGTCCAGGTGGGGTCGAGGCCCAGCAAGCGGTGCCGGAAGCGCACCGAATCCTCATTGACAAAGGTGAGCGCGGCGAATCCCGCGTTGAAGGAACGGCGGGAGTAGGGGACTTTCACTCCGCCCTCTAGCGGCGCGGCGAGGTCCCCAAGCCGCAACCCGGTGAGCAGGACGGGTGCGCTGGCGGGCCGGGGCGCGGCCGTGGACGGGTGGAGGAAGTGGGTCAAGCCCTTGCTGGTCCCGACCCACACGCTGCCATCGGCGTCATCGAAAAACGCGTTGTGGTCGCAGTCATTCACCGCCAGCCCGTCGGCCTTGTCCAGATGGCGCCACGTCCGGCCGTCAAAGCAGTCCACACCCATGTCGCTGCCTACCCAAAGCCAACCGCGGCGATCGAAGCGCAGGAAGTAGGTTTTGGCGGCACTCATGCCGTCCTTGGGACCGAAATGGCGGGCGCTGAGGCGATCGCCGTCGAACTCCAGG
>JADGNS010001026.1 GCA_017883355.1 Candidatus Solibacter sp. | reverse complement strand
AATCTCACCTTGGAAGTGGGGCAGGCGCTTCCGGCTGCCAACTCCGCCGCCAATCTCGCCGATTCCTCCGGCAACCACCGCGACGGCAAAGTCGTTAAAGGCGCGACGGCGTTCGTCGCGGGACGTCCCGGCCAATCGGCCGCCTTCAACGGCGAAGCGCTGGTCGAGTTCCCCGGCTTTGCGGCGGAACGCTTTGCCGTAGCGCTGTGGATGCGCAGCGGTGCGCTCGGCGAAATGACCGTGCTGGAAGGCGGCCCCGGGTTCGACATCGGCGTGGAAGACTCCCACCCGCAGCCCAATGACAGGCGCGGTTCGCCCCTCTACGTGGAGTTCGCAGGGACCCGCTGGCACAGCGACGCGCTCATCTACGGTGGGCAATGGCACCACGTCGCGCTGAACTTCGCTGGCGGCGCTCCGGCCCTTCTGCTGGATGGCAAACCCGCGCGCCTGCTCGCCGTGGGCAAAGCGAACCTTGCGCCGGCCGGGCCGCTGACCGTCGGCAATCCGCACAACGACAAGCCGCTCAAGGGCGATATCGGCGGCCTGCGCATTTATTCTCGCGCGCTGACACCGGCCGACGCCGAGGCCCTGGCGCTGCACGAACCCGTCCGCTACATCCTGGCGCAGGACGAGAAGAAGCGCACCAAAGAGCAAAACCAGCGGCTGCTCGACTACTTCCTCACCTACGACGCCGGGCCCGAGTTGCGGCGCGTTTACGCCGAACTCAATACGCTGAAGACCAGGCTGGCGGAAACCAGGAAGGGCATCGCGACGGCGCAGGTGATGGCGGAGATGGCCAAGCCGCGCGACACCTTTATTCTGGGCCGCGGTCAATATTCCAATCCGGGCGAGAAGGTGACGCCGGCCGTCCCCGCCATGCTTCCGCCCATGCCCAAGGACGCCCCCGCGAACCGCCTGGGCATGGCGCAGTGGCTGTTCAGCCCACAGCATCCGCTCACCGCGCGCGTGGCCGTCAACCGCTACTGGCAACTATATTTCGGTACCGGACTGGTCAAGACCACGGAGGATTTCGGATCGCAGGGCGACGCGCCCATACAGCGCGACGTGCTGGACTGGCTGGCCACCGAGTTTCAGACCAACTGGGATGTGAAGGCCATCCAGCGGCTGATCGTGACCTCGGCCACCTACCGGCAAGCGTCGCAGGTCAGTGCCGAGCTTCTGGAGAAGGATCCCGAGAACCGCCTGCTGGCGCGCGGCCCTCGTTTTCGCCTGCCCGCCGAGATGGTGCGTGACAATGCGCTGGCCGTCAGCCGCCTGCTCAACCCCACCATCGGCGGCCCCAGCGTCTTCCCCTATCAGCCGCCGGGGCTATGGGAGGAACTGTCGCGCGGCGAGACCTTCACCGCACAGGAGTATCACGAGAGCACGGGACCCGATCTCTACCGGCGCAGCATGTACACGTTCTGGAAGCGCACCGTGCCGCCCGCCGCGCTCACCACCTTCGACGCTCCCGATCGCGAAAAGTGCACCTCGCGCCGCCTCATCACCAACACGCCGTTGCAGGCCCTGGTGCTGCTCAACGACCCGACCTACGTGGAAGCGGCGCGCGCGCTCGCGCAGCGTGCGCTGCTCGAAGCGCCCGGCGATGCCGCGGCGCGCGCCGGCTTTCTCTTCCGCGAGGCCACGGCGCGGCGCGCCACCCAGGCGGAATTGCGCGTCCTGCTCGATCTGGCGCAGCGCGAAATCGAACACTATAAAAAGGACCCGGCGGCAGCGGCGAAGCTGATCGCCATCGGCGCGTCGAAACCCGGCAATCTGGAAACCGTGGAACTGGCCGCGTGGACCACGGTGGCCAGCACCATCCTCAATCTGGACGAGACCGTCACCAAGGAATAAAAGTATGGACATCACCCGGCGGCATTTCTTCTCGCGCGGCTCTACCGGCATCGGCATCGCCGCGCTCGGTTCGCTCTTGGCGCAGGATGGCTTCGCCGCGGCGGAAACCAACGGCGCCGGCGGACTGCCGGGGCTGCCGCATTTCGCGCCCAAGGCCAGGCGGGTGGTCTTCCTGCACCAATCGGGCGGGCCCTCGCAGATGGATCTGTTCGATTACAAGCCCTCGCTCGACAAGCTGTCCGGCAGCGAACTGCCCGGCAGCGTGCGCATGGGGCAGCGCATCACCGGCATGACGTCGGGACAGAGCGCCTTTCCCGTGGCGCGTTCCATTTTCAAATTCCAGCAGCACGGCCAATCCGGCGCCTGGGTCAGCGAACTATTGCCGCACACGGCGAAGATCGTGGACGAGCTGGCCATCGTCAAGACCATGAACACGGACGCCATCAATCACGACCCGGCAATCACGTTCATCCAGAGCGGCAGCCAGCAGCCGGGGCGCCCCAGCATGGGCGCTTGGGTCAGCTACGGACTGGGCAGCGTGAACCGCAATCTGCCGGCGTTCGTAGTGATGCTCTCGCAGGCGCAGGCGCTCAACCCCGACCAACCCCTCTTCTCGCGGCTCTGGGGCAGCGGCTTCCTGCCCTCCAATCACCAGGGCGTGCGCTTCCGCGCGGGTAGCAATCCGGTCCTCTACCTGCACAATCCGGAGGGCATCGACCCCGGCACGCGCCGCGACATGCTGGACGCCGCGGCCAGGCTCAATCGTATGCACTTGGACGAGTTCGGCGATCCCGAAATCGCCACCCGCATCTCGCAGTATGAGATGGCGTTCCGCATGCAGACTTCGGTGCCGGACCTGCTGGATCTCTCCAAGGAGCCGCAGAGCACCTTCGATCTGTACGGCGCCGACGCGCGCAAGCCCGGCACCTACGCGGCCAATTGTCTATTGGCGCGGCGCCTGCTGGAGCGCGACGTGCGCTTCGTGCAGCTTTACCATCGCGGCTGGGAC
>JADGNS010001025.1 GCA_017883355.1 Candidatus Solibacter sp. | reverse complement strand
CCCTCGACCAAATCTCTCTCCTCGCGTGAAGAAGTCAGAATCACGACGGGAATGCCCTTGGTGCGAGGGTCTGCCTTGATTTCGCGGAGCACCTCGAGACCACCGATCTTGGGGAGTTTGAGGTCGAGGAGGATCAACCGCGGCGGAGTTGATTCGCGGCCGGCGTGAGCGCCGCGACAGAAGATATAATCCAGCGCTTCCTGGCCGTCTCTGGCGATATGGACGGGGTTGGTAATGCGCGCCTCGGCGAACGTGTGGAGGGTCAGTTCCAAATCGTCGGGATCGTCCTCGACGATCAAGACTTCCAATTCCCTGTATTTCATAATTGCCTCACTTTTCCAACCCGGCCATCTTGGCGGGCGGTCGCAGGGCGAAGTAGAAAGTGGTGCCGGCGCCAATTTCCGATTCCGCCCAGACGTGGCCGCCGTGCTTGTGAATCACACGTTGCACCGTTGCCAGGCCTACGCCTACTCCCTCAAAGTCCTCGCGCCGGTGAAGCCGCTGGAAAATGCCGAACAGCTTGTCGACGTACCGCATATCGAAGCCGACCCCGTTGTCGCGGACGAAAACCACTGGCGTTTCGCCGCCTTCGACCTGGCCGATCTCAATGACGGCCGGCTTTTTATCGCGCGTGAACTTGATGGCATTGGACAACAAGTTTACTATGACATGTTTGAGGAGGGCTGGATCGCAGTCCAACACGGGCAATGGGCCGATCTGGAGATCGATGTCGCGTCCTTCCATAAAGGGCTTGAGGATCTCGATGGATTCGTCAACCAGGGTTCTCAGGTTGGTGGGCCGGCGGGCGACATCCCTCCTGCCCAATCGTGAAAACGCCAGCAGGTCGTCGATCATGCGGCCCATCTGCTGGGCGCCGTAGCGCACGCGTTCCAAGGCCCGCTTGCCGGCGTCGTTCAACTGATCGGCGGATTGATCGAGGAGGATTTTGGAGAAACCGTCGATGTGACGGAGCGGCGCGCGCAGGTCATGCGATACGGAGTACGTGAAGGCTTCGAGTTCCTGGTTGACCTCGGTGAGTTCCCCGATACGCCCTTCGAGTTCGCGATTGAGGCCTTGTATGGCCCGGCTGGCGGCCTCGGTTTGCGCCACCACGCGAGCCAGCACGAACGCGCTGATCATGGCGAGCAGCAAGGTGCCGACGGCCTCCAGGAAGGTCGACCGCTCGGCGGTGACCACCGTTTCCTGAATCCTCCGCGCCGCCTCATTGGCTTCTAAAAGGTTGTGTTCGGTTGACGCGTGGAGCGCCTCCAGGTACGCCCTGGACTCGGGTTCGAACACCTTTTGAAGTTCCACCTGCGCGGCAGCGGAGGTGGTGTCCCGGCTCATTCGAAGGGTCTGCTCTACCGCCGCCAAATAAGGGGGGCGGGTCGCCACCACGCGGTTGAATAAGGGGCGCTCGATATCGCCAAACGGCGTATTGCGGTACAGTTCCAGCAGCTTGGAGGCGCTCGCCGTAATGTTCTGGATCTCCGATTCAATCCGGCGCTTTTCCGCCAGGTTGGTGGTCAATATATGTCTTTGGATCAAGAGATTCTTGCGATAGGTGAACAGCTCGATGCGCGTGGTATAGCTGAGACCGGGCGTCGAGTCCGTGGCGATCAGGCGGGCGAGATCTTCGATACCGGTCAGCCGAACGAAGGCGGCGACCCCAAGAGCCACGATACCTAGAACCGCAACAGTAAGACCAAGAACAATGCGCCGATGTGCCGTCCAATTCTTCACCCGACTCTTCTCCGGGCGAACTGGGGCTCGGAATCGTTGCGCATGGTTATCCGTCCCTCACTGGACTTGCGGGCTCAGCTCTATTATGCGCCTAATGCTCAGGTGAAACCAAAACCGGCCCCGGGCGGCCTTGCGGCCACCCGGGATGGAGGTGGAGGGGGCGGCTACTGCTGGATCGGGGGCTGATCGGACAGGGTATAGTTGACGTCAATCTGGGTCATGACTTCCACGGGATCGCCATTGAGCAACGTCGTTTGATAGACCCATTGCCGGACGGCTTCGAGCGCGGAGGGGATGAGCAGCGGGTGGCCGCTGATCACCGCGAGGTTGACCACATTGCCTTCCTTGCCGATGACCGCCTGCAGGTGGACCACACCGGAGATGCGCGCCTGCTTGGCCAGCGGGGGATAGACGGGTTTCGGCTGCGAGACGAGCTTGGACTGCTGCACGTTGCCGCCGATGGTGATGCGTTTGGTGCCGTCGGCCGCCGGCGGGGGGAGGGGAGTGGAGTTGATGATTCCGCCCAGGACGCCGCCGCCGGGAGCGCCGACCATCATTTCGCCGGAGAACGTGCTGCCGGGCATCATGATGGTCAGGTTGACCTCCCCGGTGGAATTGACACCGATGCCGACGGTGAGGTGCTCGTCGAACGACCGCACCTCGGCGCGCACGCGATCCAGCGTATCGGCGGCGAAGCTATCGCCAACATGAATCTGCAGGTGGGACATCAGATCGGCGCGGCTCTGATCGCTCAGTCCGCCGATGAAGATCCGGCTGATGCGCTTGCCTTCCAGTAAGGCGGAATTGTTCTGGCCCTTCGGAACGGAACCCATGCGGATAGTGACCGGCTGGCCGCTGGCGCTGGCGATCATCGTCCGGACGCTCTCTTCGGCGGCGGCGCGGGTGGCCGCGTCCGTGGGACTGGTGGGCGTGGTCCCCACGACGGCGGGAGCTTGCGCCGGCAATTCGAAGTTCACCTTCACTATGCGCGTGTTCATGGAAGTATCCATGGCAAAGTGCCAGTTGAGTACCGATTGCTGGGCGGCGCGGCGCAGTTCGATGGGACCGTTGAGGACGCGCGTATCGACCACGTTGCCGCTGCTATCGACGGTGGCTTCCACGGTGACC
>JADGNS010001024.1 GCA_017883355.1 Candidatus Solibacter sp. | reverse complement strand
GCAGGAAATCGTGACGCGTCTTCTGGTGCGCGGGATCGATCTCCAGCAGCACCACGTTCTGGGGGTCGTGGCGCCCCACGATGGCAGCGCGCAGCAGGGCGTGGTATTCGGGCGCCTCGAGACCATCGGGCAGGGGGTGCAGGCTCTCATCGATTCCATACGCCGCGCGGTACGATGCCGCAAGCAAGGGCTGATAGGCGTACAGGGTAGGGAAGCCCTGGATCTCCACCAACTGGGGGCGCAGTTGCGCGTCGAGTCCGAAATCGGCTTGCACGAACAGGGGCACGGCGTCTTCGCCCGGCGCATTGTACTCGGGCGGGATGGCGGCGCGCGATTCGCGCTGATACAACGGGTTGGCGAGCAACTGCTCCACCATCTCTCGCCCGTAGCGCGCCATGGTATCGACGAGGGTGCCCGGAAGGAAGCACGGCGTTTCGTTGTGGCGGAAGGGCACGGGCTCGCCGCAACGCTCGTGGAGCAGGGCGAGAAAGCGCGCATATTTCGCGTCGGAGAAGTTTTGGTTAAAGTGCCGGCGATGGGAAGGAATCAAGCAGGAATGCTCCGCCGCGCATGATCTGGCGGCCGTCGATCCAGATGTCGAAATTGCGGCCCACGACGTCGATGTGGGTCGCCGAGTACCAGTCGGCGCCGGTGTGCGCGCCGTAGGGGTTGCCGAAGGCGATGTGAATGCCGGGGATTTTCTCATCCTGGAGGATGTTGCCGATGACGTCGTGGACGGCGATGTTGGTGCCGATGGCGAATTCGCCGACGCGGTCGCTGTTCTCGTCGGTGTGGCAGTAGCGCCAGAACTCGGCTTCGAGTTCCCGGTTGGCGCAACGGGCTTCGGTGAGGCGGCTATCCACCACTTCGATGGTGAGCGGAGTCCCGCCGAGGTCCCCGTACTTTTCGCAGAGGTAATCGCCCACCACGCCATCGACGACGAAGCGGCCGTCGACGCGCTCCGGGGTGGTGAAGGTTTCCCCGCCGGGCAGATTGCCCCACTTGTTGGGGCTGATGATGCCGCTGGTTTTGATCCACTTGAGGAGGGGCGAAAAGCGGCCGACGATCCCGGTGCCGGCGGGATTGGTGGCGCGGATTTCGCGCGCCGTGCCGGCCATTTGCCAGACCAGGGTGCTGATGCGGTCCACCTCGTCGAAATCGGCGAGCATGCCTTCGAGCATGATCCGCCGGTCGATGTTCACCATGTGGGCGTGGCGCATCTTGCGCCGGTTGACGATATCGGTCATCTGCATGCGCGTGCGCAATTCGTTGGCCTGGGCCCTCACGGCGAAGATGCTGACGTCGCTGGTTTCCATGTCGGCGAGGACTTCGCCGGGCATGTTCTCCAGGGGGCGGGGCGACAGGTCTTCGAGAACGAAGGCGCGATAGTTCAGGGCGAGCCGCTCCAACTCCGCCGCGAGCGCCGCGCCGATCTCCAGGCAGGCGCGGTCGGTGATCAGGGTCACTTTCTCGCGGGGCTGTATGCGGAGGCAGTTCTCGATGGCGTTGCGCGCTCCCGGCAGGAAGGCCGGGTCGAAAGGGGTTTCCCGCAGTAAGGTTTTCACCAGGGTCACTGTTTCTCTCTGGCCGCCGCAGCGTCCGGCGGAAAGAGTCCATATTCGGTTTCTGCAATCATGTAATCGACTACCTTCTTAAAATCGCCGGTTTCGTGATAGACGCGCAGTTGGCGGTCCGCGCCGTTGCCGTTCTTGAGGATCGTACGGACGTAGGAGATCTCCTCGCGGCTGCCCAGTTCATCCACCATATCGTCGACGAACTCCAGGATCTCTTCGATCAATTGGCGGGCGGGCACTTCGGTCTGCTTGCCGAAATCGATCATCTTGCCGTCGAGCCCGTAGCGCGCGGCGCGCCACTTGTTCTCCATGATGAGCGAGCGGCTGTAGTGGCGGAAGCTCTGGTTTCGCTCGTGCAGGTGGTAGAGCTTGGCGATGATGGCCTGGCACATCGCGGCAAGCGCGATGCTCTCTTCCAGGCGCATCGGCATATCGCAGACGCGGAATTCGAGCGTGGGGAAGTAAGGGTGCGGGCGGATGTCCCACCAGATCTTCTTGGCGTCGTCGATGCAATTGGTGTGAATCAGCAGATTGACGTAATTCTCGAATTCGCTCCAACTGGAGTAGAGGTCGGGGATGTTGGTGCGCGGGAATTTGTCGAACACCTTGCAGCGGTAGGAGCGCAATCCGGTCTCCATGCCCAGCCAGAACGGGGAGTTGGCGGAAATCGCCAGCAGATGGGGCAGGAAGTAGCGCGCGCCGTTCATCAGTTGGATGGCGGTCTCGCGATCTTCCACGCCGATGTGGACGTGGAGTCCGAAAATCAGGTTGGCGCGCGCCACCATCTTGAGGTCTTCGACAATCACCTTGTAGCGATCGTCCGGGTAGATCTCCTGATCTCTCCAGAGGGCGAAGGGGTGTGTGCCGCCGGCCGAAAGGCGGAGGCCGTTCTGCCGGGTCAGGGTGATCATCTTCTGGCGGATCATGCGGATCTCGTCCCTGGCTTGCTTGATGTTCTGGCAGATCCCGGTGCCGATCTCCACCACGGACTGGTGCATTTCCGGCTTGACGTGCTCGTGGAGGATCAGCCGGCCCTTCTCCACGATTTCGGCGTGGATGTGGGAACGAAGATCGCGGGTCACGGGATCGACAGTCTGGTATTCCTCTTCGATTCCGATGTTCAGGGTCGGCTTCGGGTTGGATGGTTCGCTCATAGTTACCTCAGGCTTCCAAGAAACTTCCGAGCTTTGCTCGGATGCAGTCGCGGTAGGGATGCCGGTCAACCCGGCACCCCCCGCACAGATCCGTGCGAGCGCTCCTCACGCACACGGTTCTTACCTTGGATGTTTGGACGCAAA
>JADGNS010001023.1 GCA_017883355.1 Candidatus Solibacter sp. | reverse complement strand
ATATCGACCGCCTCTTCAGCTTCATGCTGGCCAACGATCGTGGGTCCATCATTCAGAGCGGCAATCTATTCCAGACCCGCGAAGAGGCCCTGGCTACCGTCAAGCGGAACTTTCAGGGCGTCGCCGCCATCAAGTACCGCTGGAAGCGGCAGCTCGTCACCGTGATCTCCCCCACCACGGCGCTGCTGGTCTGCGACGGGGAATCGGAGGTCCGAACCGCCCAGGACCCGCCCGCCACCTTCGTCGCACCCTTCGCCCAAACCGTGCTCTTCGTGCTCACCGACGGAAAGTGGAAAGCCCTCCACGCCCACAACTCGACCGTCCCCCGCTGACGAACACGCTGCTGCCCGCCAACTTCCCGAACGAGTCGGATTCGTGCCGCAAATTAGCACGACGTCCCCCCGCGACCGCTGTCTCTGCGCGCGTCCCGAGGAAGGTTCCCCGAACCTGCCCTTGGTTTTCTCTGCGCTTTCCTCTGCGTTCTCTGCGTCTCTGCGTTGAACCGCCCGCCCCACCTGCTCCACTACTTCGCGCTCAGCAGATTGGCGAACAGGCGGTATGCCCCCGGCACCCCCGCCGGAAGCTGCCGGAACCACGAATACGCCGTGAAAATGTAGACGCCCTTGCCGTACCGCGTCCAGATCTGCCCGCCTTCCAGCGGCTGCTCGCCGGGGTCCTGCGACGAAAGCACGGTCTGATAGTGCGCATCCCACTGGGCGGCGAAGTAGACACCGCGCTCCTGCACCCAGCCATCGAAATCCTTGGCGTTGATGTGGTTGGGGAATTGCAGCAGCGGACTGTCCTCGTGCGGGAATTTGAGCGGCGCCTCTTCCACCGTGATGCGATACTTATTGCCGCCCGGCACGGCGAACGGGTACGGCCCGAGGTTGGTGGTCACGGGCGTGCCCTGCTGTTGGTTGAAGGGGTTGGGCGGCTGCTGCTGGCCGCGCGCGGCGGTGGGGTCGGGGCTGTCGCCGGTCTGGTATTGCACCACGTACGTGCCGCCATTCTTCACGTACTCCAGCAGGCGCGGCTGGTTGGCGCGGATATCGGCGCGCACGTTGTAGGAACGCACCCCGGCCACGATCGCGTCGAAGCGGCTCAGGTCACCCTGCTCCAGATCGCTCTGGCTGAGCAACGTGACGTCGAGCCCAAGTTGACGCAGCGCGTCCGGCATCTCGTCGCCCGCACCCATGATGTACCCGACCTTCTTCGCCGTCACTTTGATATTGGCGCGCACCAGTTTGATGTCCGATGGCGGGAACAGGGTCTGCGAAGGGATGTGCGAATACGCGATGACCTGTATGCCCGACGCGATGTCGCGCCCGTTCACCTTGGCGACGGCGCGCAGGCTGGCGGTAGTTTCGCCCGCGGGCGGCGTCACCTGGAACGTCACCACGCGCTGCTCGCCGGAGATGGCGATCTGAAAACTCTGCGAGGGCGGTGCCGCCTTCCAACCCGCCGGCACTTCCAGACGCAGATCGCCTTGCGCGTTGGCCACGTTGGCCTGCACCGAAACCTGCACCTGGCGGGCCGCCGTATCGGGAAACAGCGCCACCGGTTCCGGAAGGTTCACCGCCACCGCCGGCACCACCATGAGCGGGCGAATACGCTCTCCCTGCGCACGGTCGGCGTAGCGATTCTGCACCGGCCGCACCAGTTCGATGGCTCCACCGTCCACCGTGAGCCGCACGCGTACGTGAGCCGCCGCCGGCGTGTCGGGCAGGCCGATCAGCATCTGGTCATCCACCTGGTATACGTCGGCCGTAGCCGGCTTCACCAGCCAGTAGGGCTGCGTGTAGGCCTGGTTCGCGGGCACGACCAGACTGAATGCGATGTCGCTGCTCTGGTTGTATTCCAGGCTCGCCGGCTGCACCTGCCCGTCCTGATTCCAGATGCCCTCGACGCGCGCGCCCACCAGGCCCACCTTGGCGGTGGAACGATTCAGCACGGTTGTCGCTACATTGAGCGTCGCGCCCGGCGCCACTGCGTGCTGCCTCGCCTGCGCTTCCACAAAAATCCCGGCACACTGTGCGATGGTCTCATCGAGCTCGGCGAGTTTCACCTTGGCCAGAGGGTCCGTCATGGCGGCCATCAGGGGTCGCACCATGGTCAGCGCGGGAATGGTTTTTTCGGGATGCGCCGGCTCCCAATTGCGAATCGCCTCGTCGAGAATGGTTTTGACCGCGCTGCCTGTGGGCAGGCGATTCCAGGTGGTATCGATGCCGTCGAACAGGTCCTTGGTGGCCGGCGCGCCGCCCGTGACCGTGAACGTGGATCGCCCCGCGCCCGGACGGCGCATGGCTCCGGTGCCCTGGCTGTGGTGCATGCTGCGGCTGAGCACCGCCAGTTCCTCGTACGAATAGCCGAGGATGGGGTTGAACGCGCCGGTATCGGCCGCGGGCCCCGTCTCCGTCTCCGGCACGGGCGGAACCATGCCGGGCGGTATGTCGGCCGCGCCGCCGCGTCCGCCCCTGCCGCCCACCGCCAATCCGAAGCCGCCGAACCCGGCCGCCTGCACCAACCGTCTGGCCTGCCACACCTGCACGTACTTCAACTGTTCGGGAAACATCTTGGGGTCCGCCGCCGCGGTAAACGCTTCCTTGCCGAGGATGGCCGACGTCTGGTGCTGCCCGTGTCCATCGCGCGACGTCCCGCTAAAGCCGAGCAGAATCACGTCCGGACGGTAGCGGCGGATCACCCACACCACATCCGAAAGAATGCGGTCGTGCCCCCACTTCTGCATCGTCTCCTCCGCGGTGCGCGTGAATCCGAAATCGATGGCGCGCGTGAAGAACTGCTCGGCGCCGTCGATCTGCCGCGCGGCGAGCAGTTCCTGCGTACGGATGATGCCGAGCTGCGCGCCCTGTTCG
>JADGNS010001022.1 GCA_017883355.1 Candidatus Solibacter sp. | reverse complement strand
GCCGCTGCTGCCGCTCACTGAGTACAACAAGTATAAGGGCCTCTGTGAGCCGCTGCTATGGAAACATCAATCGCCGGACTTTGTGTGCGTGACGATCCGCCCCGCGACTGTGTGCGGGTACTCGCCGCGCATGAGATTCGATCTCGTGATCAACATCTTCAGTTACTGCTCCACCCTCTACAACGAGGTGCGTGTGTTCGGTGACTGCCAGCAGTGGCGGCCATTTCTACACGTGGCAGACTGCGCGCGGGCCCAAGTGCCTGCTCCGCCCCCTGCGCCGGAAGTGCAACTTCGCGCCAGCGCTGACCTGGACCAAATGCTGGGGCCCATTGCGCTCTACCCGGACCCGTTGATCGCCCAAATCCTGCCCGCAGCGACATTGCCCCCTGAAATCGTCCTGGCGGATCGGTACGTGAACGGCGGCGGCGACCCGAATCTGATTGACCAGCAACCCTGGGATCCCAGCGTCAAGGCGCTTGCCCGATACCCGGCCGTTCTCAAATGGATGGACGATAACCTGGCTTGGACCACAGCCTTGGGGCAGACGTTTCTTTACCAGCAGCCGGACGTGATGGCTTCCATTCAACGGCTTCGTGCCCAAGCCCAGGCTCTGGGGAACCTGCAATCCACCCCGCAGGAGAATGTTGTAGCCGACAACGGAATGATCGAAATCCTGCCGGCCAATCCGCAGTTCATCTATGTGCCCGTGTATCAGCCTGATGTGGTGTACTTCCAGCGACCCTTTGGCGCCCCGTTCATCTCTTTTGGCCTGGGCTTCGCGGTGGGCGCCTGGCTCAACCACGACTTTGATTGGCACAATCACCACCTCATCGTCTGGGGCCATAACCAGCCGCGTCCGGCCGATTGGTGGTCTCGTCGCCCTGGCGAACGGCCTCGGGTGGAGGTGACCCACGCGACCGTTTGGCAGCCTCGCGCCCATCCCACTGTCGCCTCCCAGGGCTTCGACCGCGGCTATGCCTCTCGCCCGGCCCGCAGCACGGTAACTGCGATCGGGGGCCAACCCAGACCAACGGAACGACGCGAAACGCCGGCCCCGCCTGTGCGTCGGCCGGAACCAGTGGTCGTCCAGCATCCGGCGGAAGCGCCCCGCTCGCGACCGGCCAGCGGCGCGCTGATTGGGGTCCAGAGTTCGCATCAGACCCAGCAGTTTAGCAACCGCGGCCAGGCAAGCCGCCAGCCGACTCTATCCCGACCCGCGGCGCCTGCCGCCCATCCAACCGCGCCTGCGCATTCGGCGGCTCCGAGCCGCCCAACCAGCACCGGCAAACGCTGATCCCTTGGCCCAATGGCAATTTCGCGAAAGAATAATAGTCAATGAAACTCTATACTTGTTCACCTGTTCCCGTGACCACCAGGCTCAGACTCACCCTCGTGCTCACTGCCCTCCTCTTGGTGCTGCCCGGACGGCTGCCGGCTGCGGACGAGGAGCGATTCAGTTCCCCTCAAGCCGCGGTGGACGCGCTCAGAGCGGCGGTTGAGGCCAGGGATACCAACGCCTTGCACGCGATTTTCGGGCCTGCCGGCCACGCCCTGGTTTCAGGTGATGTCGTCGAGGCTGCCGAGGAGCGCGAGCTGTTCATGAGCCGCGTCAAAGAGAAGATCAACCTGGTTGCGACGTCCGATTCCAAGCAGGAGCTGCAACTTGGTGCCGACGGCTGGCCCTTTCCCATTCCGCTCGTAAAGCAGGACGGGCAATGGCTCTTCGACATTGAGGCGGGTAAGGAGGAGATTCTCAATCGGCGCATTGGGGCCAATGAGCTGGGCGCTATCCAGGTCTGCCGTGCTTACGTGCAGGCTCAGCGCGAATATGCCAGCGAGGATCGCAACGCGGATGAAGTGCTCGAATACGCCCAGCACCTCCGCAGTAGCCCCGGCGCTCACGACGGCCTCTACTGGTCCACCCGAACGGGTGATGAACTCAGCCCTTTAGGTCCGTTAGTCGCGCAGGCCCATGGCGAAGGTTATCGGAAGCAAACCAAGATCCTGACGGACGAGCAATCGCCCTACCATGGCTACTACTTCAAAATCCTGACTCAGCAGGGCAAACACGCGCCTGGCGGCAAGTACAGTTACATCATCAACGGGCACATGATCGCGGGCTTCGCGCTCGTGGCTTGGCCGGCGGAGTGGGGCAACACCGGGGTGATGACCTTCATCGTCAACCAGCGCGGCAAAGTCTATCAGAAGAACCTGGGGCCTAAGACTCCCTCAATCGCCCAGGCTATGACCACCTACAACCCGGACACCACTTGGGCATTGGCGGGAGAGGAATGACGCCGATCCCGGTAACCAACGA
Organism: Candidatus Solibacter sp.; assembly: GCA_017883355.1. Lineage (GTDB taxonomy): Bacteria > Acidobacteriota > Terriglobia > Bryobacterales > Bryobacteraceae > Solibacter. The sequence goes on along the minus strand of JADGNS010001022.1, from coordinate 559 downwards.
CGCACTCACCAGGGTGTAGGCCACAAGCTGCTCCGGCGGCAGGTCCTGCTCAAAAGAACCCCAATTGGGTCCGCCTCCTGTCTTCTGCCGTCCTCCCGCTGGCTTCCTCGCCAATTTTCCTGTAACAACCGGCGGGATTCCTTTCATAATCAGGCGATGGCAAAAGACGAACGCGGCGGTCATACGGAAGCCCGTCCCGAGCCGTTGTTCGTCACTACCCATTGGTCGGTGGTGCTGGCGGCTGGGCACGGCGATACCACACGCGCCGCCGATGCCTTGTCCCAACTCTGCAAGAGCTACTGGTATCCACTTTATGCTTACGCGCGCCGCCGCGGCTGCTCGCCGCCCGATGCCCAGGACCTGACGCAGGAGTTCTTCGCCAGGCTCCTGGCAGGAAACTGGGTTGCCCAGGCGGACCAGCATCGCGGGCGATTCCGGTCCTTTCTGCTCTCGGCGATGAAGCATTTCATGGCGAACGAATGGAACAAAGCCCACGCGCAAAAGCGCGGCGGCGGACAGACCATTCTGTCGCTCAACGACCATTCTGCCGAGCACCGTT
>JADGNS010000102.1 GCA_017883355.1 Candidatus Solibacter sp. | reverse complement strand
GGAACTGGAGAAGCTGATCGCCCTCAAGCGCTACCCCAGGGTGTTCGTCAAGATCTCGCATACCTGGTCGATCTCCAGACAGCCGTATCCGTGGCTGGATGCGCAGGAGTACGTCAAGCGGCTGCATGCGGCCTTCGGGCCCGAGCGCCTGATGTGGGCCACGGACTGGCCCATTGTGGAAGGCGTCTCCACCTATGAACGCGCCCTGCGCGTGGTGCGCGACGAGATGAAATTCCTCAACGCCGAGGACAAGAACTGGATCATGAACAAGACCATCGAACGAGTCTGGCCCTTTGGAGCGTGATGGTATGCGAACGTTACTGACTCTCTTGATTTCTGGCGCGCTGCATGCCCAAATTCCGGCAGCGCCCCCGGCGCCAATCCCCGCGCCAATCCCGGCAAACGATGCGCGCAACACCGAGATCCCCAATACCGATACTCACTTCACCGCGCGCACCTACAAGACGCTGGCGGAGTGGCAGGCGCGGCGCGCGTACCTGCGCAAGCAGATTCTCTCCGCCGCCGGACTGCTGCCCATGCCTCCGAAGAACCCCCTGCATCCGCAGATCTTCGGGCGCATCGAGAACCGGACGTACGCCATCGAGAAGGTGCTGCTGGAGACGCTGCCGGGCTACTATCTCGGCGGCAATCTCTATCGCCCGTTGAAGGCCGCCCCGGCCGGCGGATTCCCCGCGATCGTCTCCCCGCACGGCCACTGGACCTACGGGCGGCTGGAGCATTCGGTCACCGCATCGATCCCCGCGCGCTGCATCAATCTCGCGCAGCAAGGTTACGTGGTCTTCTGCTACGACATGGTGGGGTACAACGACACCGTACAGACGCCGCACGACTTCGGCAGCCCGGCGGAACAACTCTGGGATTTCGGATCGCTCAGCCTGCAACTATGGAACTCCATCCGCGCGGTGGATTTCCTGCAATCGCTGCCCGAAGTCAACGCGGCGCGCATCGGCGCTACCGGCGCATCGGGCGGCGGCACGCAGACGTTTCTCCTCTCCGCCGTGGATGACCGCATACAGTTCTCCGCGCCGGTGAATATGATCTCGGCCATCATGCAGGGCGGTGGAGTGTGCGAGAACGCGCCCAACCTGCGGCTGGACACCTTCAACGTGGAGATCGCCGCGATGATGGCCCCGCGGCCCATGATCATGGTTTCGGCCACCGGCGATTGGACCAAGAACAATCTCACCGAGGAGTTCCCCGCGGTGCGCGCCATCTACGAACTCTTCGATAAGGCGGCCAACGTGGAGAGCATGCATCAGGACGCGCCGCACAATTACAACCAGGTGGCTCGCGAGGCGGTCTACCGCTTCTTTGGCAAGCACGTGCTCGGCGAAACCGACGCCGGCAAATTCAAGGAACGCGGCATCCGCCTCGAAAAGCTCCAGGACATGCTCGCCCTGCACAATCGCACGCTCCCCGCCAACGCCCTCGATTACGCCGGCATCTTCGCGCAATGGGTGCGCACGGCGCAGACCCTGACTCAGGGAATCACGGACCGCAACCAGTTGCGCGAGATGATGGAATTGGCCCTGGGCGCCGAGTGGCCCCAGCGCGTGGTCAGCCAGGCCACGGGCGAGAAGATCGTCTTCGGCCGTCCGGGCCGCGGAGACCGCGTGGCCGGATTCTGGTTTCCCGGGGAAGGGCGCAAGGTGCTCTTCATCCATCCCGATGGCGCCGAGGCCGCGCGCAAGAGTCCCGAGTTCGCCGCCCTGGTGCGCACCGGGCGCCCCATTTACGCCATCGACGCGTTCCAGACCGGCGCCGCCGTGGCCCCGCGCGACCGCGAGGCCAAGATGTTCCTCACCTTCAACCGCAGCGACGATGCCAACCGCGTACAGGATATCCTCACCGTCCTGCGCTGGCTGGACGCGCCCGATGTCGAACTCGTGGGGGTGGGCAAAGCCGCCGTCTGGTGCCAGTTCGCCGCGGCGCTTTCACGGCAGAAAGTAATCTTAAGGGCCGATGTATCGAACTTCACAGGTACCGACCAGGAATACGTGGATCGCTTCTTCGTACCCGGCATTCAGCGCGCCGGAGGACTTCGCGTGGCGCGCCTGTTAGCCGAGAATAGAGAGTAATGATCGCTACCATCAACCCTGCCACGGGCGAAGTAGTGGCCACGTACGATGCGCTCACCGAATCGCAACTGGACGGGAAGCTGGCAGGCGCTGCCGAAGCCTTCCGCACGTACCGCCACACCACGTTCGCCGAACGCGCCGTCTGGATGCGCCGCGCCGCCGACATCCTGGAAGCCGAGAAGGGTACTTTCGCGCGCATCATGACGCTTGAAATGGGCAAACCGCTGGCGGCCGCGCGCCAGGAGGCAGCCAAGAGCGCCACCGCCTGCCGGTATTACGTGGAGCACGCCGAACGCCTGCTGGCCGATGAACTGGTGGAAACCGGCGTCGCCATGAGCTTCATCCGCTACCAGCCTATCGGCGCGGTGCTCGCCATCATGCCGTGGAATTTTCCCTTCTGGCAGGTTTTCCGCTTCCTCGCGCCGGCCCTGATGGCGGGCAACGTCGGCCTGCTCAAACACGCTTCCAACGTGCCGCAATGCTCTCTCGCCATCGAAGACATCGTGCGGCGCGCCGGATTTCCCGCGAACGTGTTTCAGACGCTCTTGATCGGCGCCGATCAGGTGCGCGCGATAATTGACGACCCGCGCGTCAAAGCCGTCACCCTGACCGGCAGTGAGCCGGCGGGCCGGCAGGTGGCGGCGCAGGCCGGCCGGCAGATCAAAAAGTGCGTGCTGGAATTGGGCGGCAGCGATCCCTTCGTCGTCATGCCCAGCGCAGATCTCGATGCCGCGGTCCGCACGGCGGTGCAGGCGCGCGTCATCAACAACGGCCAAAGTTGCATCGCCGCCAAGCGCTTCATCGTGGATGAGGCCATCGCCGATGAGTTCGAACGGCGTTTTGTGGCGGCCATGGCAGCGCTGGTGGTGGGCGATCCCGCACAGGAGGCCACCCAGGTAGGTCCGCTGGCCACGCCCGTCATCCTGCACGAACTCGGTGAGCAGGTGCGGCGCTCGGTAGCGGCCGGTGCGCGCGTGCTTACCGGAGGGTGCAGGCTCGAGCGTCCCGGCAATTACTACGCGCCCACGGTGCTGGTCGACGTGCCGGAGGATTCGCCCGCCTACCGCGAGGAGTTGTTCGGACCGGTGGCCGTGGTGATGCGCGCCCGGGGACTCGAAGCCGCCATCCGCCTGGCCAACGATACAAGGTTCGGCCTCGGTGCCAGCGCCTGGACCAGCGATGCCGCCGAGCAGCAGCGCTTCATCGAGGAGATCGACGCCGGGATGGTCTTCATCAACGCCATGGTCGCCTCCGACGCGCGCTTGCCCTTCGGCGGCGTCAAGGCGTCGGGCTACGGGCGCGAACTCAGCGCCTGGGGAATTCGCGAATTCGTCAACGTGAAGACTGTGGTGGTGCAGTAAGGCGGTGCAGCAAGGCGGGGCTATGGACGAAGGCGGCGATGCAACGCAAGATCTCTTTGCACTTCTGTACCAGGACCTCCGGCGTCTGGCGCACGCCAGACTGCAACGCAATGAACCCATCACCCTGCTCGACACTACTTCGCTGGTCCACGAAACCTATCTGCGGGTTCTCAAGTCAGGCCGCGTCGAAGTGTCGGAGCGTCCCCGTTTTCTGGCCTATGCGGCGCAGGTGATGCGCTCCGTCATCGTGGATTTTGTGCGGCAGCGCCACGCCGAGCGCCGCGGGGGCAACGACCCGCGGGTTTCGCTCGACGCGGCAGCCGAGGCCGTCGCCTCGGCTGAAGATGAGGTCCTGCGCGTCAGTGAAGCCTTGGACGAACTATCGAAGGTCGACGAACGGCTGGTAAAGATCGTGGAGATGCGCTATTTCGGCGGTTTCACGGAAGAGGACATCGCGCTTGCTCTCGGCGTGAATGAACGCACCGTCCGCCGGGACTGGCAAAAGGCGCGGCTCCTGCTTTCGCTCGCCTTGCAGTAGACGCATCCCCGGCGCGTCAAAGCGATCGCAAGAAGTCCAGTATCGCCTGTTTGTCGCCGCCTGACAGGGCGTTGAATCTCCGGATCACCGCGCTGGCTTCGGAGGGCGGATAGTTGCCGCCACGATTGTCGAAGTTCGCGAAATCCCCACCGGGTCCACCGCTTGGCGCATGCGCGTTGATGGCGGCCAGCAGGTCACTGGTCCGTCCGTCGTGCAGGAAGGACAATCGCTGACCAATTCCCCACAGCGGCGTGGTGCGGAACATGTCGCCCTGGGCAAGACCCTGCGTGACATTGTCGGCCAGGTTGCTGCCCATGTGATGGATCAACAGGTCCGAATAGAGACGCGCCTCCACATTCTGCAGCGCTTCGGTCTCGTGGTGCGGGCCGGTCATCATGGTGGGCGTGTGGCAAAGGAAGCAGCCGATTCCCGGATTGTCCACACCCGTGCCAAACAGTTGCTGGCCGCGTCTGGCGCCCGGCGAAAACGGCGCCGGTTCGGGCGGCGCCAACTGACGCATGAAGATGGCGAATTCCAGCCAGTCCGGCAGTATGTGCAGCGGATTATTGAAACCCTGGTTGCGAAGGTCGTTGGTGTCCGTGCGGGTGATATCGTTCGGCTCGTTGGTCTTCTGATTGCAGGCGGGCGTTTCGTCCCGGGCATTGGGGAACACGTCATTGGTCACGCCCATCTCGACGTTGTACGCTTCGCCGGCGAAGACGGTCAGGGATTTGTTCTGCGCCTTCCAGCCGAACCGCGCGACGGTGCCGTCATTGCCGCTCCGGTTCGCCATGCCGCCGATCCCCAGCGGAGCGCGCAGCGCTGCCGTGGAGGCCGCGCTATTGAGAATCGTCAGGTCCTGGATGGCCTCGATCAGCCCCAGTCCAAACGTCTGCGTCGGAATGCGGAACGACAGGTTGCCCTTACGGTACTCGGTCTCGAAATCGGTGGGCGGAAGTGCCGCGGCGGTGCACCCCGGTGCGCCGATGTCGCTTCGCCCGACGATCGTGAACAAGGCGTGCACGCCGCCGTCCGGCGTTCCGTCCGGCTTGGTTTGAAAGCGGACTTCCCTGATGGGACCGTACTGGGTGATGAACGATGGCACCGGGTTCTGCGCGCCTTTCCGATGCGGAATCAGGTCGAACATCGGGTTTTCGGGTTTCCGGCGCCGGTTGGGTGCATCTTGCGGATTCGGTACCAGGAAGCCGCCGGATCCGCCGATCGCCGGCTGCTGGTGACACACCGAGCATTGGTCGCCATTGAATCGCGCGCCCAGCCCGGACGAATTCGTCAAAGTTGCCAGGTTCGGATCCTGACCGGTGTCTGAGCCGAGCGGCAAGTCGCTGCAATCGTCGCAGACCGCCTCCAGTTGAGTCATGCGTAGTTTTCCTTCGGTAAACAGGGCCAGCTCGTTGGCTTTCAGCCCTTGTATCGGGCCGCCTGCCCCCGGAGGGCCCCCACGAACTCCCGGGTCCTTTTGCGCCAGGCAAAGGAAAGTACACGAAAGTGTCACAATCGCGGCGCGCCGCGATAGTCGCGAACTGAATTTCATCCCATTCCTCCAAGTCAGAGCCGTAGACGTTCTTGCTCTGTGTCACAGGGAGATACGTATTCAGCCGTTGTATCCGGACATACTCCTGTCCGTTTGGTCTAATTACTTTTGCTCACGAGTGCTTCCAGCTCGCGGAGTGGTTTCCGGAACTGTTCGCCAAGGTCCTTGTGCGTCGTATGGATCGCCTTCGCCTGCGCGAGCAGCGCACGCGCCTCCTCGCCGCGACCCATGGTCAGGAGCGCCGTCGCCAGGGCGATCTGGGAGTCGGCGAGTACCGGGCTGCACGCAGGGTCGTACACCTCCGAACCAAGCTGGACCGCACGGCGAAGTTGCGGCAACGCCTCCGGTGCGCGTTGCATAAGCAGAAGCCCCTTGCCTTCCACGAGCGCCGCCTGCGCTTCCCAGCGCTTGAAGTAGGTACGCAAACCGCTGGTCTCAATCCGGCTTCCCACCGCTCTTGCCTGCTCGATTGCCGCGTCTGGCCGGTTTCGCGCCAGGTCCGCCTCTGCCCGGGCCAGCGAGATGTCTAGCCAATCGTAGGAAAGCTTGCCCGGGGCGGCCGGCTCCAGGGGAAATTCCTGGAGTACCCTCGCGGCGTCGTCCGCCTTACCGGTAGCCATCAAAAACTTGGCGGGTGCAAGTACCGCGTCGGCGCGATGATCCGGCGGCGGAGGGCCGAGGCGGGCGCGGATGGTCGAGACTTCCGCCAGAATCGCCTCCGCCCGGCGATAGTGGCCCAGCTCGGTTTCGCCGCCGGCACTCGATTCCAGCGTGTTGGCAAAACCATGGGTCCCGGACTGCTTCGAGCGGCGCAGGGTATCGATACACTGCGCGAGAGGCACAAGCCCCTCTTCCACCCTGCCGTAGTGGAGAAGATAAACCCCGTAACCCTCCCGCGCCATAGGAGTGTGAAAGACCTCGTCCGGACCCTGCGTGCGAACTGCCAGATCTACAGCCTCCTTGAGGAACGCCAGACCCTCCACAGGCCGGGACGTCTGGGCCAGGAATACCCCGAGCCGGTACTTGGTTTGTATCACGTCCACATGTTCCTCACCCTTCAGCGCGCGGGCTGTTTCGACCGCCAGGCGCAGACTCTTCCCGGCGCCGTCCAAGTCCATGGCATGGCGTTGCGCATCGCCCAGATACGCGTAGATCGCCGGCAAGGGCCCGCGGGCCTCACCTTGCACGGAGGTAGCGATGCTGATGGCCTCGGAGAGGCTGACAATGGCCTCGCGATATTTTTGCCGGTGATCCTGCGCTTGCCCCACGAGGTTCAGCGCCGATACCAACTCGCGGGAACGGGGATACTCCTTATAGAGCTTGACGGACCTCGCGCCGAAGCTTTCGGCGCTCGCCAGGTCGAATCGAAAAGACAAGCTCCCCATCGCGAGGTAGTAAAGTGCGCGAGTGCGCGACTGGGAATCCCGATTCCGATCGAGAATGAGCCCCGCTTCTTTCAGGAGGGACGGACGATCCTTCGCAAACGAGGATGAGCCGGAGTTGGCCGCCAGCTCAATCAGCGCCCGTGCCACCTCGGGATGATTCGAACCGTAAACGGACTTGGCGAGAGAGACGCGGCTCCTCCCAAGGGCCACCGCCTGGTCCTGCAAGCCGAGGTCGACATAAAGCCGGAACAGTGTTTCCAGCAGAGCCAGTTTGGCCTCTGGGGCCTCATTTAACGCGCCATCCATCTTCTTCGCACCAATATCCAGAAGTTCTCTGGCCGTGGTTTGACGCGCCTTGACCGGGTCGGCGTGCTCACTGGAGTTGGCGCGGAAGATGTCCAGCAGGAACGTACGGACGGTCTCGGCCGTCCTGGTCTGGACTTGCGCGATATGCGCCTCCCGCAGGGCAACACCCAGGCCGATACTCAGCGCGGCGATGACCGCGGCCGCCGAGCCCACCGCGAGTTTGTTGCGCAGAACGAATTTCCGCGCGCGATACCAGGCGCTCTCCGGCTGTGCCAGAACGGCTTCCCCGCCGAGGTAACGCTCGATGTCCCGCGCAAACGCATCGGCCGTTGCATACCTTTGCGCAGGCTGCTTGCTGAGCGCCTTGAGAACGATTGTGTCGAGATCGCCCTTGAGGCCGCGGGCCAGCCGTTTCGCCGTCACGCCACGGGCGTGGGCCGCCGTCTCGTCGGTGGCCGAATGGCTCGGCCGCGCCGGCTCGCCCCCGACAATCGCGTCTTCCAGTCCGCTGCGCGTATCCCGCTTGAGCTTGTAAGGCCGCCCGCCTGCCAGAAGCTCGTAAAGGACCACCCCGAGCGAGTACACGTCGCTGGCCGTGGAGATCGTGTTGCCGGCAATCTGCTCCGGACTCGCATAGTCGGGCGTGAGTGCCAGACCTCCCACTCGTGTGAGCTCGCTTTCGTTGCCCTCCCCCTCGGTCAACAGCTTGGCAATTCCGAAATCGAGCAGCCGCACCTCCCCGTCGTTCGTGACCAGAATGTTGGCGGGCTTCAAATCGCGGTGAACGATGAGGTTGGTGTGCGCGTACTGCACGGCCCCCAGCACCTGGAGGAAAAGTTGCACGCGCGGCTTCAGTCCCAACCGCCGCGCGTCGCAGTAGCTGGTGATCTTCTCGCCCTCCACGTATTCCAGCGCGAGATAAGGCTGACCCCGATCCGTCACGCCGGCGTCGTAGAGCCTCGCGATGCGCGGGTGAGCGAGTTGCGCCAGGATATCCCGCTCCCTGGTGAAGCGATCGGCGAGCGTCCGGTTGTGCAACGAAAGGATGGGCAGCTTGAGCGCCACGGGGCGCTTCACCGCGCCATCGGCGCGCTCGGCCAGCCACACCACACCCATGCCGCCCTGCCCCAGTTCGCGCAACACGCGATACGGGCCGATGAGTGCGCCGGCCGTCAGTCCGGCAAAGAGACGCGCCTCGCCCATAGCGGCGGAACTCGCCGATCCCTCCATTCTGGGCAGCGTGTTCAAGAACCCCTCGGCGTCGATCGCCGCCTGATTGGCGATCAATTGCCGCAGCACGGGCAGGAGGCCGGCGTGTTCGGGCCCGAGATTCTCCATCCACCCGGCGCGCAGTTCTTCGGGCAGGTCCAGCCATTGATCGAGAAGCCGCGAGAGCTCGCACCACGAATCCGGATCGATCTTCATCATGCACCCTTAAAATGGACGTCGCCGCGACAACCCGGGCGCCCACGAACGCGCCTGGCAATTCGTCTATTGTCCGCCATTCCCACTCCGCGGCACCACTCCGTTACAAATCGGGCGGGGCCATGTCCCTTCCGGTGAAATTGCAGTACACTTCCTGAGGAGGTCCCATTGAAAACCGTCACCCGCAGGTCTCTCTTGAAAAGCTCGGCCATGCCACTGGCCGGCGTGTTGGGGCTGCCATCGCTCTCCGAGGCCGCGCAGGCGGCCCTCAGTCCGTATCGCCGGCCCAAACTGAAGATCACCGAAATCCGCACCGCCGAAGTCCGCGTGCACGGCTATCAGGTCCACGTGCGCATCTACACGGACGCGGGGCTGGTAGGCCAGGGCGAATCCACCGATGCGGCGCAAGGCAACGTGCCCCTGATCCGCTCCTTCGGGCGGCTGCTGATTGGCCAGGATCCGTTGAACATCGAGGCCGCCTTTGAACGCATCCGCACCGCGGGCATCTTCGCCGGCGCGCAGTCCGGGCAATACGTCACCGCCCTGACGGGCGTCGAAATCGCGCTCTGGGACATCGCCGGCAAGGCGCTGGGCCTGCCGGTGTATCAACTGCTCGGCGGCAAGGTGCGGGACCGCGTGCGCGTGTACTGCGATTCCGGCGCGGCCAGAATGGTGCCCGGCGACGAACGCTCCCTGGCGCGCATTCAAGAGATCCAGAAAATGGGTTTCACCGCCACCAAGATCGATATCGACGATGCTACCGACCCGGCGCGTTTCGACCGCGTCAACTGGACCGCGTCCAATGGCGAGATCGATCACATGCTCGCCAAGATCGCCTTCACGCGCGAGAATTATCCCAAGAA
>JADGNS010001021.1 GCA_017883355.1 Candidatus Solibacter sp. | reverse complement strand
TCGTCGTAGTAGACAACGCCTCGCAAGACGGCACCATCGCGGAAGTTGCCCGGCGCGGGGTGCGCTTGATCGCCAATGCGGAGAATCGGGGCTTTGCGGGGGCCGTGAATCAAGGTTTTGGTGTATTAAGCAGCACTTATGTTCTTATCTTGAATCCGGATGCGGTGATTCAGACCAGTCTGGAACCGCTGCGGCAGGCCTGCGACTTACCCGGTTCCGCCGGCGCCGGCGGCCAGTTGGTGGACCCTAGCGGTCAACCACAGGTCGGATTCATGGTGCGGGGACTGCCCACGCCGGCGGTCCTGGTTTTGGAAGCTCTCGTGCTGAATAGAATCTGGCCGGGAAATCCGGTGAACCGCCGCTACCGTTGCCTGGACTGGGACTGTTCCGCACGTTCGACAGTGGAGCAACCGGCCGGGGCGTTCTTCATGGTGCGCCGCGCGGTGTGGCAGGAACTGGGCGGATTGGATGAAAGCTTCTTCCCGCTGTGGTTTGAAGACGTGGATTTCTGCCGGAGGATTCGAGATCGGGGGCTTAGTTTGTACTATATCCCGGAAGCTGTCGCGAAACACACAGGCGGCCATTCGGTCCCGAACCTGGCACTGGAGATGCGGCTAATTTATTGGTATCGTAGTTTACTAAGGTATTCAGCCAAGCATTTCCGCCCGATGCAATTCCGTGCGGTGTGTCTGGCCGTCGTGACGGGTTCCTTTCTGCGCGGCATTGCGGAATCGGCCCTGGATCGAAGTTTCAAACCCATGGCAGCATATGGGAAAGTGGCAAATCTCGCGGCCCGTTGTCTGTTTTGCGGGTTCTAAGGGATGCGTTTTAGCACAATCGGGCTCTCAGGTTCTTGTTCATGGCGCACAACGACTTCGTATCCGTCACGATAGTGACGTTCAATAGCGGCCGGTTCATCAAGCGGTGCCTGGAATCCGTACTCGCACAGCGATACCGGCTGAGAGAGATCATCGTGGTGGATAACGCGTCGGGCGACGGCACCATCGACATCCTGGAACAGTTCGAAGATCGCTGCCAGATTTACTACAACGAAGAAAACGTTGGATTCGCCGCGGCGCAGAATCAGGCGATCAAGCTCTCTAACGGCGATTGGGTGCTGACGCTGAATCCCGACGTGCTGCTGCTGCCGAACTTCATTCAGGCGCTGGTGGATGCCGGCCAGTTCGATTCCAAAATCGGCGCGGTGTGCGGCAAGCTGCTCACCATGACGAGCCACTTCGAGATTCCCGAGAAGCCCGTAGTGGATTCCACCGGCATCTATTTCAACCCGATGTTGCGCCACCTGGACCGGGGCAGCCAGGAAGTGGATAACGGCCACTACCTGCAATACGAATACGTTTTCGGCGCGACGGCCGCCGCCGCGCTCTACCGCCGCACGATGATCGACGATATCGCGCTCGACGGCGAGTTCTTCGACACCGATTTCTTTGTCTACCGCGAGGACGCCGACGTCGCGTGGCGCGCGCAGTTGATGGGGTGGAAGTGCCTGTACGCGCCCTATGCCCGCGGCTATCACGTGCGCAAGGTGCTGCCCGGCAACCGCCGCGCACTGCCGGCGGAGATCAACATGCACTCAGTGAAGAACCGCTTCCTGATGCGCATCAAGAACATCTCGCCGAACCTCTACTGGCGCAACTGGTTTTCCATCACGGCGCGCGACCTGACGGTGGTGATGTGCTGCCTGATGTGGGAGCACACCTCGCTGAAGGCCTTCTGGCTGCTCGGCAGGAATTTGCCTCGCGTGCTGGCGAAGCGCCGCCGGATTCAGTCCGCCCGCCGCGTGGACGATCAATACATGGCGAGCTGGTTCCAGTACGCGCCGGTGAGCAAGCAGGCGCCCAAAAAGATGACGCGCACGCTTTCGCGCTCCGAAACCGCCAAGACGTAAGTGCGCATCGCGATCGTCGGCACGCGCGGCATTCCCGCCAACTACGGCGGATTCGAAACCTTCGCCGAAGAACTCTCCACGCGCCTGGCGGAGCGCGGCCATCGGGTGACCGTCTACTGCCGCGAAGTCCCTCCGGAACCCCTGTACCGCGGCGTGCACCTGCAATATCTCCCCACCATCCGGCACAAGTACTTCGACACCATCGCGCACACCGCGGCTTCCACCTGGCATCTGCTGGGCCACCGTCCCGATGCCGCGCTCTACTGCAACGGGGCCAACGCCATCTTCACGCCGTGGCCGCGCCTGCTGGGCGTTCCCGTGGCGCTCAACGTGGACGGCATCGAGCGCAAGCGCAAGAAGTGGAACCGCGCGGCGCGCGCGTGGTACCTGGTGTCGGAGTGGCTGACGAAGTTCTGCCCCACAGTGGTGGTCACCGACGCGCTGACCATTCAGGAATACTATCGGCGGCGTTACGGCAAGGAGAGCGTCTTCATCCCCTACGGCGCCGAAGTGGGGAAAGTGGAGTCCGCGGAAGTGCTGGCACGGCTGGGGCTGGAAGCGGGCCGGTATTTCCTCTACGTAAGCCGCCTGGAGCCCGAGAATCACCCCCTCGAAGTGCGGCAAGCCTTCGAACAGGTGGGCACGCCGATGAAACTGGCGCTCATCGGCGACGCCCCCTACGCTCACGAGTACATCCGCAAAGTGCGCGACACTCGCGACCCGCGCATCGTCATGCCGGGCGCGATCTACGGCGCGGGTTATCGCGAACTCGGCTCGCATTGCTTCGCCTACATTCATGCTACGGAGGTGGGCGGGACGCATCCCGCGCTGATCGAGGCGATGGGGCGCGGGGCGCTGGTGATTTACCGCGATACGCCGGAGAACGCGGAAGTGGCCGGCGACGCAGGCATCGCGTTCGAACCCGGAGAACTCGCTAGTGTGCTCGGTCGCGTGCTTGGCATGGCGGAG
>JADGNS010001020.1 GCA_017883355.1 Candidatus Solibacter sp. | reverse complement strand
CCGATTAGGGCGTTGGCCAGCTTGATCAGATTGGTATTATCAGTGTTGTTGACCGTGAAGTCCTCCCAACCGTTGACCCAACTTGGCGCATTGACCCCCCCGCCATCGCCGCCGTTCTGGTTGGGCGGCAGGCTGTTGTTGTTGTCATCGGGATACATCGCCCAGGCCAGGGTCAGTTGCTTGAGGTTCGACATGCACTGGATGCCTTGGGCCTTGAGCTTGGCCCGGGTCAAGGCTGGCAGGAGCAGCGCAGCCAGGATGGCGATGATGGCGATGACCACCAGCAGTTCGATCAAGGTGAAACCTGAGGCGGCGGATCGGCTGGCTTTGGCTTTGACCTTGCGGGAGGACAAGGCAGTTTGAGTCAAGCGTTCATTCATAGGGACCTCCATGCGCTTTGGATTGTGATCCAGCCTTTTTGTCAGCAGCCGTCGATTAGTGTTAAGCATAAGCCTAGCCAGCGACTTGCATTACTGAAAGTATAGCGATTCCAAGCGCCTTGGCAAGCGGAAACTTTGGGCTCGTCTTCCCAACGAGGGCATATCGCGGCTTGCGCCAGCCGCGGTGATGTTCCATGCTTGCCGGGTAGTTGTTGACATGACATTGAAGCTTTCAACCCTGAGCATCCTGCTTGGCCTGGGCATGGGTCTGCCGCAGATCTATGGCATTGCCAAACCGGCCGCTTTCGCGGCCGCGGTAAGGAAATTCCCGCGGTCCGTGCCCTGGGGTGCTGCGCTGATGGCCCTTGGTACACTCTGGTTCCTGTGGAATCTGAGTCAGGAGTCCATTGCGGATTTCGCTTCATACAAGAACATCCTGTTTGGCGGGTTCGCCGGCGTGGGTTTGGGCACCTGCATTTTTGTGCAGGATTTCCTGGCGGTGCGGGGGCTGGCGGTCGTGCTGTTGCTGCTGGCCAAGTTGATGGTGGATACGGGGCGTCCGGTGCTGCCGCAAACGCATTGGGTGTTGGTCATTCAAACCTGGGCATATGTCCTGGTGGTGGCGGGCATCTGGTTCACAGTTTCACCGTGGCGTTTGCGCGATTTTCTAGCCTGGGGCACGGCGAATGAGCAGCGCATCAAGGTGGGCTGCGGGCTTCGGCTGGGGTTCGGTTTGTTCGTGGCGGGGCTGGGGCTGACGGTATTCAAGTCTGTGGTCTAGGTGCACCCGCGGTCTCGGATGTGTTGATCCCGTGAGCTCATTCCAGGGCAGGATTCTGGTCATTCGCGGCGGGGCGATCGGGGACTTCATACTGACGTTGCCAGCTATCGCGGCGTTGCGCCGGCAATTTCCTGAAGCCCACCTCGAGGTGCTGGGCTATCCCCACATCGCGCAACTGGCCCTGGCCGGCGGCCTGGTGAACCGGGTCCAGTCCATCGAGGCGAGCGCGCTAGCCGGCTTTTTCGCGCGCGACGGGGAACTGGTCAAGAATCTGGTGGACTATTTCTCCGAGTTCGATCTTATCCTGTCTTATCTGTACGACCCGGACGGGATCTTTGAGACGAACGTGGGGCTTTGCACGGACGCCCAGTTTATCGTGGGTCCACATCGGGCACGGGAAGCAGCCCGACTCCACGCCGCCAAGGTCTATCTGCAGCCACTGGAGCGGCTTGCCATCTTCGACGCTGACCCCATCCCGCGCCTCGCGCTCGGTTCTCGATCCCCGGCGATCGACCGTCAACCATCGCCTAGCAACCTACTCGCCCTTCATCCGGGCAGCGGCAGCGAGCGCAAGAACTGGCCGGAATCAAAGTGGGTGAAGTTGCTCGAGCATTTGATGAGCTCAACGGAGTTTGATTTGCTCCTGGTAGGCGGGGAAGCGGAGGGCGAACGGCTCCAGCGTCTGGCCGCAGGGCTTACCACCGGACGCGCGCGAGTGGCCCAGAGTCTGCCGTTGGCGGACCTGGCGCGATTGCTAGCGGACTGCCGCGCGTTCGTTGGCCACGACTCGGGGATTTCGCATCTCGCGGCGGCGGTGGGCCTGCCGGGGTTGGTATTGTGGGGTGACACGGCTGAAGAGGTCTGGCGACCCCCGAGTGAGAAGGTGATTGTGCTTCGCCATCCTGCAGGTCTGGCCGGGTTGCCGGTCGCGGAAGTTGTGGAGCAGTTGTGGAGGGTGTTGGTCGCGAGCTGCGGATTGACACAGGGCCCGGGATCGGCAGCCTAAGCGCATGAGTGAGCCACCCGGAATCCGCGGCGTGATCTTCGATATGGACGGCGTTCTGACCGATTCGGAGCCGCTGATCAATGCTGCGGCGACTGGCATGTTCAGCGAAATGGGGTTGGGGGTTCAGCCCGATGACTTCCTGCCGTTCGTCGGCGCTGGCGAGGACCGCTACATCGGCGGCGTGGCGGAGAAATACCACTTTCCGCTGGATCTTCCCGCGGCCAAACGGAGGACATACGAAATCTATCTTCAACAGGTGCCGGCCCGGCTCAAGGCTTTTCCCGGCGCGCCGGAGCTGGTCCGCGCCTGCCGACAGGCTGGGCTGCGCCTGGCGGTCGCCTCCAGCGCGGACGAGGTGAAGATCAGTGCGAACCTGCGGCAGATCGGTTTGCCGCCGGAAACATGGGACACCGTCGTGACCGGAGAGGATGTGGGACCGAAGAAACCGGCGCCGGACATCTTTCTTTCGGCCGCGGCGAAGCTCGGCCTTGCTCCCGCGCAGTGCGTGGTAGTCGAAGACGCGGTGAACGGCGTGCAGGCCGCCAAGGCCGCGGGCATGCGTTGCGTGGCAGTGGCTCAGACTTTTCCGGCCGCACAATTGCAGAGAGCGGACGTGGTGCGGCAGAATATCGCGGAGGTCTCGATAACGGATTTGGCCGGCGCAGCGACGGACGCCGACGAGGACATGCCGGTCACCATTCGTCCCATCCGCC
>JADGNS010001019.1 GCA_017883355.1 Candidatus Solibacter sp. | reverse complement strand
GCCCATCATCTCGATGGTGAATTTGCTGCGCCGGGGTTTCACCGCATCGATCGCGCTCCGGCAATTCTCCACCGTGGCGTCGAAAAATTCCTGGCTCAGATTCTTCGGGTGCGGCCCGTACCAGGACGCCGCGTTGTATGAGCCCGCGATATCCACGCAGCAGCGCGCGCCCACCGCTTCGGCCAGCGCCATGCGTTGCGCCACGTACTGCCGGTTCTCGCGGCGCTTGCCGGCGTCGGGGTCCATCATATTTTTCCACGCGCCCACTTCGGCGATGACGACATTCTCCGCCGCGAAGCCTTTCACGATCTCCTGATTGCGCGCCGTATCCTCCACCTTGGACTCGGGACAGTAAGCCGCGCTGTAGCCCAGGCGGCGATGTTCGCGCGCCAGCTCCCGCGGGTCGTCGCTCTTCTTAAAGATGGGACCGCCCAACCGCACCGAGCGTCCGGCGCCTCGCGCCGCGCGCCCCGCCGCCAATACACCGGCCGCCGCCAAAAAAGTTCTGCGCCTCGAGATCATGCAACGATTCTATCCCTCCCGAGGTGGGACAGACCATCGCTTATTGTGGTCTGTCTCTCCTGGCTTGCAGCAGGGCAGCCCGACAGACGACACAAAACGATCGTCTGTCCCACTCGTCTACCACTCGCCCGGCGGCCGCCTCAAGAACAGTCCGCTGAGATCCGCAACCCCCTTGCCGGCCGCGAGATCGCGAACCTCGGGACTGCGCGCGCCCAGCGCCACCGCGGTTTCCGCCGCCTGCCGTGCCTCCCCCGGCCGGTTGTGCGCCGCCGCCATCATCCCGCGCGCCACCCAAACCGCGAACCATTCCGGCCGGCGGTTCTGCACCTCGTTCAGCAGATTCCCCGCCTCTTCGCTTTGCCCGGCCAACTCCAGCAGGACCGCTTTCATGAGCAGCATCTCGGCGTCCGCGGCGCGCTCGAACAGACCGATGGCTTCGGCGATCCGGCGGTTGCGCACCAGCAATCCGGCCGCCTGCCAGTAGACATCGGCACGCGGCGGCGCCCCGGCGAGCGCCTGCTGCACCGCCGCGATGGCGTCGGCGTGCCGGCCCGCCGCATCCATCACCTGAGCGGCCGCCAGGGCGAGATCGAGGCCCACATCGGCGGGCGGAGTGGCCGCCGCGGCCGCTGCCAGCATCTCTTTCGCCAGCGCGTACTGCTTCGATGCCAGCAGTGCGCGCCCGCTTTCGGCCAGCACCGCCGCCCCCGGATGCAATTCGGCGATCCGGCGAGCCACCGCCAGGGCCTGTTCCGCATCGCCGTCTTCGAGCAGCAGTTTCAACCAGGGGAGTTGCGCGGAGGCGTCGTCGGGGTGATCGCGCACGGACTTCTCCACGCGGCTCCGGTAGTCCGCCCGGCGCTGCACCCCAGTGAGGCCGAGAAACTCCACCAGCCCGGCCGGCACGCCGTTCTTGGCCGCCGGACCCAGTTGGCGGAAGCGCTCCATCACCACTTTGGACTCGGCCGTCTGCCCCGCGTCGCCCAGCGCGCGCGCAAAATGCAACTGGATCCTCGATTCGCCGGGCGCCAGTTCCGCGGCCCGCCGCAGAACGCGTACCGCATCGGCAGCGCGATCCAACATCAGATAGGTCTGACCCAGGCGGTCCAGCGTGGTGGCGTCGCCGGGGAGAAGTTT
Organism: Candidatus Solibacter sp.; assembly: GCA_017883355.1. Taxonomy (GTDB): domain Bacteria; phylum Acidobacteriota; class Terriglobia; order Bryobacterales; family Bryobacteraceae; genus Solibacter. The sequence goes on along the minus strand of JADGNS010001019.1, from coordinate 1,221 downwards.
GGCGGCGCTCTCCAGGTCCGCCACCGCGGCTTCGGGCTTTCCCTGCTGATAGAAGAGCGCGCCGCGGGCGGAGAGGGCCGGCGCGAAATCCAGCGCCACCGCGCGGTCCAGGTGCGCCAGACCCTGCACCGGGTCGGTCTGACCCTGTGCGATGCCGATCTGGTAGTGCCCCACGGCGTCGTCCGGATGCCGCGCCAGAAAGCGCGCGAGATCGGCGATTCCGTTTTCGACCTGCCCCATGCGCACCGCCGTGTAGGCGCGATCCCGGCGGGCGAAATCGTCGTCAGGCGCCAGTTTCAGGTAGGCGTCCCAGGCCCCCAGCGCATCCTCCAAAGCTCCCAGGCTGGTGGTGGTGAGGGCCAGCAGCTTCTGTATGTCGGCGCGCCGCGGAGCCAGTTTGGCCGCTTGCACGAGCAGTGGGACCGCGGCCTGCGGCTGCTTCAATTCGTAGTGCGCTCCCGCCAGGCGGAAGAGCACCTCGACATTTTGCGGTTGCTGGCGGCTGGCCGTCTCCAAGACCTCGCGCGCCCGTTCGTAGTGGCCCGCCGAAGCCGCCACCGCGCCCAGGTTGAAGAGGATGTTGAAATCCGCCGGGGCAACTAACAGGACCCGCGCGAAGAGCTGTTCCGCCGCCTCGAAGCGCCCGCTGTGGGCCAGCGCCAGGCCCAGCGCGAAACTCATGCTGGCATCGCCTTGTGCCGCGGTCGAGAGCCTGGCGGCCAGGGCGTCGGCCTGCGCGCCGTCTCCCGCCAGGTAGAGCGCCTCCAGGTGGACCAGCGCCGCATGGGGCGCTGCAAGTTGGTCGGCAGGCAAGTGTTTCAGGTAGCGTAGCGCCTCCGCGCCGTTCTTTCGCTGGATCGATTGCCGCGCCAATTGGAGGTTTGCGTTGACGTTCGCCGGGTCCAGCGCGAGCGCCTTGAGGAACGCGTCGCGCGCCGCCGCTTCCTCGCCGGTGGCCGTCAGATGATTGCCATAGTTGCTCAGAACATCGCCGCTGCGCGGGGCGGCGGCGATGGCGCGGCGATGGAACTCCGCGGCTTCGCGGAGTTGCTTCTGGTTATCCAGCGCCACGCCGAGCAGGCTGAGCGCCGCGCCGTCGTTGGGGTGCGCCGCCACATCGGTGCGCAGCTTCTGCTCGGCCGCGCGGAAATCGCCGCGTTCCAGCGCCGCCACGGCATCGCGAATCGCCGCCCGTTCCTCGGCGGCCCGGCCGGCCGGGAT
>JADGNS010001018.1 GCA_017883355.1 Candidatus Solibacter sp. | reverse complement strand
TCGTGTGCGCGGCCGCGGAGTGTCCCCGCCGCAGCCGCCCGTCGCGATTACGACTCGGCCGGAACGGCGCGCAGCGGTCAAGGGCGCGCCGCTGTTTGGCGCCGAAGCGAACCCTTGACTGCGAGCACCGGTCGGGCATCCACCATGGCTTCGACGGGCGGCGGAGCGGGATTACGTTCCCGCCGGTGAGCTCTGCGTGTTGGTTTTGGACAGCAGGACCGAGGACAGCCCAGGAGCATACGCGACGATTGATCACTCTGATATTGGCGGGTCGGAACCGCATGGTCATGATCCGTCGGGAGCCGCCTCGGACCAGGCGCGCGAGTTCCCCCCGGAATGGTATTCGACTTCCCTCCGGAATGCGCAAGATGACGATTCCCACGGGTCCCGGCCCGGGGATCAAGGACGTAGCAGGTTTGCTGAACGGCGCGGTGGAAGTAGACTGAACTAAGACAGGCACCACCGGGTCCGAGGACTGGGATGATGAAACCCTTTGCTGACACATCGCAGCGTCTCTACCGCGTTCAGGTGGTGGATCGCATTTTCCACATACTCGATCTGCTGGCAGAAGCCAAAGGCGAGCTGGGCGCCACCGTTATGGCGCACCAGCTTGGTCTGCACAAGAGTACGGTTCATCGCCTGATGGCCGTGTTGGAACGGCATCGCTTCGTCGAGAAGAACCACGAGAACGCAAAGTACAACCTGGGCTGGCGGCTGTTTGAGCTCGGAACGGCGGCCGCTTCCCGCCTCGGCCTTCACGGCTTGGCGCGCCCTTATCTCGCGGCACTCGCCAAGAAGACCTGCGAGACCGCGCATCTCGGCATCATGAGCCATGGCGAGGTGATTTCGATTGTCAGCGTGGAAGCCGACCGCAGCTTGCGCCTGCCCGCCACCGTCGGCCGCCGCTCTCCCGTGTATTGCTCATCGCAGGGCAAGGCAATCCTTGCTTTTTCCAATCCCGCGGCGGCGGATGAGATCATCCGGGCCGTGGACATGAAACCGCATACCCGCAACACCATCACCAAAATCGCGCGCCTGCAGGATGAGTTGGAGCGCATCCGCAAAGCGGGCTACGCCGTCGACAACGAGGAACTGGAGGAGGGCCTCCGCTGCATCGGAGCTCCCATATTCGACCACGCCGGAGATGTGGTCGCGGCCGTCAGCATCGCCGGTCCGGCCTACCGGGTCGGCGGCGGGCAGTTACCGCCGCTCATCGATGCGGTCAAGGCGACAGCGCGTCAGCTCTCCGCCGCCCTCGGCTATCAGACCAACCCGGTCCCGGCCCGCTCGCGGCGCCGGGCATCGGCTTGAGGCCCGGGCATCGACTCGCTGATCGCCGCTCAGAGGACTGACGAAGATGTACGAATCGCCGGCATCGATTTTAGCGAGGCGTGTCAGGCTACTTCTGGGGAGGCTCCACTCGTGGTGAATCGGATTCCCCTTCTCACGTCTGGATCGATTGATGGATCTGTCTTGGCCGGTGCGCCTCCAGCGTTCGACTTGCTAGAGACCCTGAATACTCCGGAGCGCGGCCGCCAGTTAGGAACAGGCCCAGGTATTCCTCGGGGTTGACTTGCGAAAAGGCGGCCTCCGCGGCGAGATGATATCCAGGGGATTCGCGCGTGATGTTCCACCCTGGTGGGATTTCGTGCATCACGAGAGGACAAAGGCGGCGTTAGCGGACCGGCCACCACTGCTTTGTATTCTTCACGGATCCGGTAGTAGGCATACAGAGTATCCAGCACCTCCGCAGCGTCTCCGATTGGCATCAGGACTTTATGCATAGAGAGTCCTCCGGCAATGCTTTGGCATTGCGGCAGGAGCGCTTCGCTAAGCACTTAGGCCAGTACTGTATCAGCGTCTCCCCAACCGTCTCCCCAACCGTGTCAAGAGGCGTGAAAATAGAGTATGCTACTGTCGACCTTGGATATGGACGGAACCCCCGTCAGTACCATGGCGCTCTGCAACTCGGTGCGCATCTTGTTCATGAAGAGCGCGACACCGTCGGCGCCACCTCCATACGCCGCGCGCAGGATATGCCGGCCGACCATGACGACGTCCGCCCCCAAGGCCAGGTACTTCAACACGTCGGTGCCGGTCGCTACGCAGCCATCTGCAAGAATTGGGACCTTGCCTTTCAGCTTTGCGGCAATGGCCGCTAACACCTCGGCAGTGCCTGCGGTATGATCCTGCCGGCGTCCGCCATGGTTCGACACGGCGATTCCGGCGACACCGGCATCCATGCATCGCATCGCGTCGTCCACCCGCATGATGCCCTTTACCACCACGGGCGTCTTGAATGCCTTCACCAGTTCCTTCAGTTGCGCCACGCTCTTGGGCCCGGAATCCACGTCGACGGAAAACCAGGCGGCCCCGGTGGCGTCGATCTCCGGCTGCCATTTCAGAATGATCTCGTTGGAAATCGGTTTGCTGTTGTAGAGCGCCTTTCCCTGGAACCGGGCCACCACCTGGAGGTTCCTCTTCACGTCCTCAATCGGGTAAGTGAGATTATCGCCCACGGCCCCCAGCGTGCCGGCCGCTGCGCATCCGTCCACGATTGAGTCGAACCACTCCTGCTGCGACATTCCCTTGCCGAACTTGGTGGCCGCCGGGCCCATCGGTGCGCACACGGCCGGGAACGATATCTTATGGCCGAAGATGGTGGTGGACGTGTCGGCCGTGGTGATGTCGTGCACGTTGCGCATCAGAAGTTTCACATGTTGCAACGCTGTGAAGTTATTCTGGAACGACATACCCGTCCCGCTGCCGGCGATTCCGCCGTCATCTCCGGAGCAGGCCACGCCGTCACATACCGGACACACCCGGCACGTGGGGGCCAGGCGCTCGCGAGCCTTAGCCAGAATCTCCCTGTAGGCGAGGC